>JAPTUI010000077.1 GCA_028067895.1 Pseudomonadota bacterium
ACCTCGATGGCAGCAGACGGCCCAAACTGGGTAACGATCGCTTCCGCGACTCCGGTGCCGGCGGCGCATCCGTCCCTCCCTCCTGCAGCCCAGCCGGAGGTCAAGGTAGAGTCCAAGCCTGAGGTGCGCGCTCAAGTCCAGCCGCCCGTTCGACCTGCAGCGCGGCCGCACCGAACGGTTCCCGTGCGCCGTCCGGTGCGACCCGCGCCGGTCCGGCACTCGGTGCAGCCTGCGGCCCGCATCGTCCGACGGGCACCCGGCGGCGGGCACTGGACGGTGCAATTGGGCGTCTTTGCCGTCCACGCCGACGCACTGCGGCTCGCCAGACGGGTGCGTGCCAAGGGATTCGGGGTGCGTCTGGCGCCGCTGCGCTTCCGGGGGCGATTGCTGTGGCGCGTGAGCGCCCAGGCTGAGCCGACCCGCGCTGCGGCGCTGCAGCTGGCGCGTCGGCTCGCGCGGGCCGGCCTGCGGGGCGATCTGTTGCGGCAGTGAACTGGCGCCGAGCGGCCGTTCGCCGGCTCTTGTACAATCCGCGCCCCCAGCCACCGTCCGACGGATGATGCGCCCGCTACGGCCGCCGCACAGCGAGTCCTTCCCGCCCTCGATTCGGCGACTGGGCCGCTGTCGCATCCGGCGTGCCCCCTCCGGTGCAGCTCGTGTCGTGTGCGGTGAATCCTCATGATGACCACCGATTACGTGATCGCCGCAGTGATCGTGCTGTCCGCCGTGATCGGGGCCGTGCGCGGCTTTCTGCGCGAGGCGATCGCGCTGGCGACCTGGCTGGTCGCGCTGTTTCTGGCCTGGCATCTGGCCGGACGTCTGGCGCCGCACCTCGGCGGACTGCTGGCCGCCCCGCAAGTACGCATCTGGGCCGCGCGCGTCATCATCGCCGCGCTGGTGCTCCTGGTGGGCATGGCCCTCGGGGCAATCATCGCGCATTTCGTGCGCCTGTCGATCTTCAGCGGCACGGACCGCTTTCTCGGCTTTCTGTTCGGCGCAGCCCGCGGGGCGGTGCTGCTCGGGGTTTTCGTCATCCTCGCCGAACTGCTACACCTTGATACTCAGGACTGGTGGCGCCATTCAATGCTCATCCCGTACGGCAAGTCGATTGCCGGGGGGCTGCGCGCGCTGGTCGGGTCCGGATGGCTGTGAGGTAGGCTATGTGTGGAATCGTCGGGCTTGTCGGCACGAGCGCGGTCAATCAGCGCCTTTATGATGCGCTCACCGTGCTGCAACACCGCGGACAGGATGCCGCGGGCATCGCCACCAGCGGCGACGGCGGGCTGTGCGTGCGCAAGGCGAGTGGTCTGGTGCGCGATGTGTTCCAGCAGCAGCACATGCTCGAGCTCAAGGGCCACATCGGCATCGGCCACGTGCGCTATCCGACCGCCGGCTGCGACAGCGCCTCGGAGGCGCAGCCCTTCTACGTCAATTCCCCCTACGGGATCTGCCTGGCGCACAACGGCAACCTGACCAACGCGACCGAACTCGCCGAGGTGCTGATCCGCGAGGACCGCCGGCACCTGAACAGCACCTCGGATTCCGAGGTGCTGTTGAACGTGTTCGCCTCGGAGCTGCAACGCATCGGCACGCCGCGCGTGACGCCGGCGGACGTGTTCGCGGCGCTCGAGGCGGTCTACCGGCGCTGCCGCGGCGGCTTCGCCGTCGTGGCGATGGTGATCGGGCACGGTGTCGTGGGCTTTCGCGATCCAAACGGTATCCGGCCACTGGTGCTCGGGGAGCGCGACACTGCGCAAGGCAAGGAGTGGATGCTCGCCTCCGAGAGCGTCGCGCTCGACAGCCTCGCTTTCCGCTTCGTGCGTGACATCGCGCCCGGTGAGGCGGTGCTGATCGATGAGGCGGGCCGGCTGCACTCGCACCGCTGCGTCGCCGCCGCCCGCCACGCACCGTGCATCTTCGAGTACGTCTACTTCGCCCGCCCCGACTCGAAGATCGACAACATCTCGGTGTATCGGGCGCGCATGCGCATGGGCGATCGGCTCGCGGAGAAGATCCTGCGCGAGCGCCCGAACCACGACATCGACGTGGTCATTCCCATTCCGGATACCAGTCGCACCAGCGCTCTGCAGCTGGCACAGCGGCTCGGCCTGAAATATCGCGAGGGGTTTACCAAGAACCGCTACATCGGTCGCACCTTCATCATGCCCGGTCAGCAGCAGCGCCAGAAGTCCGTGCGCAGCAAGTTGAACGCCATCGACCTGGAGTTCCGCGGCAAGAATGTGCTGCTGGTCGATGATTCGATCGTGCGCGGCACCACCTCGGCGCAGATCATCGAACTGGCTCGCGAGGCCGGCGCACGCAAAGTATATTTCGCCTCGGCCGCCCCGCCGGTGCGCTACCCGAACGTATACGGCATCGACATGCCCGCGGCGCGCGAGCTCGTGGCCGCCGGTCGCAGCGTTGAGGACGTGATGCGGCTGATCGGTGCCGACTGGCTCGTCTACCAGGATCTCGACGACCTCATCGCGGCGTGTAAGCACGAGGACTCGCAGATCGAGGAGTTCGACACCTCGTGCTTCTCCGGCCAGTACGTCACCGGGGACATCACGCCGCAGTATCTCGACCGGTTGCAGCGCGAGCGTTCCGACGAGGCCAAGCAGCGCGGCCGCGAGGGACGAGGGGCGCTGAAAATCGTCCACGGTGGCTGAAGCCCCTACAGGCGCCGAGGGACGGCGGGAGCGGCTGATCGAGCTGTTTCTCGCTGGAGTTGCACGCGTCGAGGGACGCCGCTGCGTGCGCGAGGCGCTGCAGGGCGAAGCGCCTGCTCGGGTCTGGGTGGCGGCCATCGGCAAGGCCGCGGCGGCGATGGCGCTCGGTGCGCGTGAGGCGCTCGGGCCGGCGCTCGAGCGGCTGCTGGTGGTCGCGCCGGCCGGGCAGGGCGCCGCAGCGCTCGGCGCAGACGCGCGTACCGAGGTGCTCGAAAGCGCTCACCCGATCCCCGATGAACGCTCGCTGCATGCCGGTGCACGCCTGCTGCAATGGCTGCAGGAGCTGCCCGCCGAGGCCGTACCGCTGTTTCTGGTCTCCGGCGGCGCCTCGGCACTGGTCGAGGTGCCTGCACCGGGTGTGACGCTCGAGCAGATCGTGCGCGTGGCGCGACATGGGATGGCCGCGGGCCTCGACATCGGTGCCTTGAATGCCGAGCGCGCACGCTGCTCGCAGATCAAGGGCGGTCGGCTGGTCGAGCGTCTCGCGGGCCGGTCCGGCCGCGTGTTGTTCATTTCCGATGTGCCGGGCGATGATCCGGCGCTGATCGGCTCGGGGCTGCTCGGCCCGGCGCCCGGCGGAGATGCCCTGCGACGTGAGGTGGTCGCCTCGACCGATACCGCGATGGACGGCGTTGCTGAAGCGGCCCGTGCTCGGGGCCTGACCGTGCGCCGCGCCGGTGCGAGGTTTGCCGGGGACGTCCAGCGTCTGGCCACCCGGTTCACACACGAGCTCGCTCTGGGCACTGCCCAGGTGTACATCTGGGGCGGGGAGTCGACCGTACGGCTGCCTGCGGCCCCCGGTCGCGGCGGCCGCAACCAGCATCTGGCGCTCGCTGCGGCGCGGCTGATCGCCGGCTATGGCGATCTGGCGCTGCTCGCGGCCGGCACCGATGGGTTCGACGGACCGACCGAGGATGCCGGGGCGGTGGTCGACGGGGAGACCTGCGGGCGCATCGCC
>JAPTUI010000387.1 GCA_028067895.1 Pseudomonadota bacterium
GAATCAGCTTGCGCATGGCGCTGGCGAAGGTCTTCTCGGTCGCGGTGTCGAGGAGTCCGTATTGCTTCGCGAGGCGAGGCAAGTAGGTCTGAGCGGCGGTGCTCGCCGAACCGTGGATTTCCCGCTCGGCTAGGCGCGTAACTGCGCGCCGGACGATGTCCTTGACCAGCTCGCCTGATGGCCTCACGGTCTGCGCGGGGTCGGCGGCGTCCGGTATGAGCACGCCATCGGCCAGGCTTAACCGTCGGATGTCGCGGGCCGAATAGTTCGCCTTGCGCCGCGAGAGATATCGCACGTTCTCATCGATCGGTGCCGATTCGTCTGGGTCCTCATCCGGCTGCCGATCGGAGAGATACAGCCGCGCGCGGACAGCCCCTTCCCAGGCCGTTGAGCCGCTGTATTCCGAGCCTACGGCCTTTGCCGGGTGTGCCAGGAGGATCACGGCGGCCGGTGCACAGGCGCCCTGCACGAGCGCGCAGAATTGCGTGACCGCATGCCGGTCGTTCTCACTTCCCCCGAACAGACGGGCGACGTTGTCGAGAATCACCACCTCGGCGCGATAATCCCGGACCTGCTCCGCGAGTTCGACCAGCATCGGGGTTGCCGTCAGTGTTCCATAGACGGGCGCGAGCAACGTGACATCGTGGCCGGCGTAGCTTTGCAAGGTACATCGGCCCGCGAGTGCCGAGAGCGGTTGTCCCATCCACGACGAAATCGCAATCTGCCGGCGCCAAAGCTCCGCCTCGTCGTCTTCGCCCGCCCAAGTCAGCACCCGGCGAGGCTCGAGTGGCTCGATGTACTCGACCCCCAGCGCGAGCGCGGTGGCGATATGCTGCGCGATGAGTGTTTTGCCGATACCGCCGCGGCCCGCCAGCAAAGTCAGATGGCCGGCGGGAATCCAATGCGGGATGATCCACTCGCGTTCGGGCGGCTCGCGGCCCTGAAGTGCAGCCCAGTCGATCGGCGAGCGGCGCGGGACGATCAGGACGGGCGCGTCGGGCGCCGCTCGCCCCCCGTTGGCTCGCGAGCGCGGCTCCTCGGGCGGCGGGGCATCGTCGAGCCAGGCGGGGGGCGTTGGATCGCTCGGTGTGATGCGCTCGACTCGCGTGCCGGCGATGATTTTTTTTTCGGGTGTCATGCGACCGCCAGGTCCGCCGCATCGGCGCCGTCTCGCGTTGGGACCAGGATGCTTACGTCCAAGCCGGCATCGGCCCAGCGTTGGCCGCATGCACGAGCGGCCTTGAGTCCGGCCAAGTCGTTGTCGGCGAAGACTGTCAACGCCTCGATGCCGGGAAGCACCAGGAATTCCGACATGTTGCCCGCGTCGATGGCGGCCCAGACCGGGCGGAACAAGTGCGCGCCCGCCAGTGCCGACTCGATGCCCTCGGCGATCGCGAGCCCCGAGGTCACGGCGTCGTCGGACCACAATCTGATGACGCCGCCTTTCTTTCGATGTCCCGCGAGGAGGAGCTTGTCTTGCGGGGCGCCGGCTTTGCCTCGGCCGTCTGCCGCAAGTCTCGTAAAATGCAGGGTTTGCGGCCTGTTAGTTTGCGCATTTCTAACACGGGCGCAGAGCGTCGGCGAGTGTCGGTCTGTCGATTCCAAAAAACGCAGATCGCTGTCGGTCGGCGGCAGCGCGCAGCCACGATATAACAGGTACGTCTCGCCGATTGTCCCGCGCAACGGCCGCGTGCGCCGCCAGATTGCTTCGGCGCGCTCGGACCACTCGAGCGGCTCGACGGATCGGCTCGGCGCCGGTGTAACGTCGGGTCGGCGCTCGAAATTCTCGGCTTTGGTGTAGCCGCAGCGGTGACAATATTCGACAGTGCCGCGCTCGTCGGTCGTGATCGCGAGAGCGGAGTCTTTTGGACCCCGATCGCAGACCGGGCACGGGGCGCGTGTAGTTTTGTTCAAGCCCGGCCCTCGGTCGCCATGCCCTTAGCGAGCTCGTCGATCACAATTTGCCACGCCGCGTCGCTAGCGCAGCTCACCCAAAAAATCGTGCCCGGGGTGCGATCACCGAGCAGCCGCACGGCGGTGCGCAGCGCAGCCCGGTCCCGTGCCAGCAGCGCGGACGGCGCGTTGGGGCGATCGCGCGGAACTGTCAGAATTACAAACGGGAGTGAGTCCGCGAGGTTGGCGAGCCAAGTGCGCACGGAGTCCGCCCAGGCACGGCCGAGACCCTCGACATCAGCAGGCGTCGATACGCCGCGCTCGAGCACGACGGCGAGCGCCGCGCCGTGCCGCCAAGCGGCGCGAGCGGCTTCGCGGTTGGCGTCCGCGTGCGGATGCGGTACTCTAGTGGCGTTCCCGTCGATCTTGCCGTGCCCCGGAGTGCCACCTCCGGGCGCGGCGCCTCGTGCGCTCACGGCGCGGCGGCCGCCGGCGTACCGGGACGGGGCGCGAGGCCGCGCGGCAACGCGGCGACCCACGCAATGACCTCTGATTCACGCCAGCGCGAGCAGCGCGCAGATACGCGCAGTGGCGTCGGAAACTCGCCGCGCGCGACGCGGAGGTATAGCGCGCTCGAGCGTAAGCCTGTTAGGCGCTCGACGTCGCCGAGCGGTATGAGTCGGTCAAAGGCAGGGGCGGGGAGAACGGATTTTTCCATCGACGTGCACCGTGTTTTGTCGGTGCCACGATGGAATCAAATTTGCGCGGCGCAGCTGGTTGGCTTTGGTTTGTTACGACTGGCGGGGTTTGGTTTGTTTTGTGCCGCACCCTTGCCTCAAATTTTCCCAGCGCCGCCTCACGGTCTGCCGGTCGTAACCGCTGCGATCCGCAACGGCACGCTGTGACGGAGTCTTGCCGTTCTGTCGGAACAGCTCGGCGTAAGCGACTTGCATGTCCGCAAGCGCGGAATCTTGCGCTGGCGGTTCGCCATTCAAGAAAGCCGCGAGCGCGCCGAGCATTCCAAACATCAGGGAGGTCGCGCTAAACAGATTTCGCACGACTTCGCCGTCCGCTCGATTCCGACCAATGTGCTCGAGGCATTCGCCGCAGCGGTTCGCGGCAATCTGAAACATGGCGCAGCCGAAGGCAGTCTGATTGAGTCTGCTGCTGCCGTCGTCGTTCCAGCTCTTGGTCGCTATCGCATTTGCCGTCGAGTCAATTAATTGGTCTGAAAGTGTCGGCACGCGCCTGCGTACTTCGACCAAGAGAGTCTGATAGAGGCGCGCGGCATCGCACAATCGGCTTGCGGCGTCAGCGCCGATCGCTCGCACGTCGTCGTCGGTCAGTTCAATGCTCATGTCACGCCCCCTTGCGGATCGGCACGACATTACCGCCAGCCTTGAGCCCATCAAGATAATCGGCCCACGCCTGCATCATCTTGCGGCGCTCGGCGAGCCGCTGTGCGCGGTTATACGCGGCGCGGACCTTGTTCCGCTCGGCGTGCGCGAGCTGCAGCTCGATCAGGTCCGGGTGCCAGCCCTGCTCGTTCAAGAGCGTCGAGGCCATCGCGCGGAAACCGTGGCCGGTCATTTCATCGGTGGTGTACCCGAGGCGCCGCAGCGCCGCGTTGATGGTGTTATCAGACATCGGCCGCTCGGCCGAGCGCAGCGACGGGAACAGATACTTACCGGCGCCAGTCAGGGGGCGCAGTTCCCGCAGAATCGCCACAGCCTGCCGAGACAGCGGGACGATATGCGCCTCACCCATCTTCATACGCTCGCCCGGGATG
>JAPTUI010000289.1 GCA_028067895.1 Pseudomonadota bacterium
GGCGTGCGTTGCGTCTACCCGACTCGGTGACCCCAGCCATTGCGTGCGCCTGCACGAGAAACACCTCTGGCCCACCTCGCTGCGAACGCTACACCTGCCGATGGGGTCCGGGTAGTCGGAATCGTCAGGACCGGGAGGTGACACCTGTCACCCGCGCCCCAGGGCCACCCATCCTGCGGGCGGCCCCGCAGCCGGGACTCGGTGCTCCTTGGGAGCGGCCGCTTTATCCAGTGATGCGCATGTATCTGTCCTGTATGGGAAAAACGCAGATTCTGTGCGCGGGGGCGGTCATTTGAATCGGACGCTTTAAGGTAGAATGCGGGTGGACGTGCGCCATCCGCGCACGGACACCTCCCACACGATCCGTCGCAAGGTGAAGGAATGACCGACGCCCCTCGAGACGTCATCCGCGTACGCGGCGCACGTCAGAACAACCTGAAGAACCTCGACCTCGATCTGCCGCTCAACGAGCTGGTCGTGGTGACGGGTGTGTCGGGCTCCGGAAAATCGTCCCTGGTGTTCGACACCCTGTATGCCGAGGGCCAGCGTCGTTACGTGGAGACCTTCTCCCCGTACGCACGCCAGTTCCTCGATCGCATGGACAAGCCGCAGGTCGACACCGTGGGGGGCATCCCGCCGGCCATCGCCATCGACCAGACCAATCCGGTGCGCACCTCGCGCTCCACGGTCGGCACGATGACCGAGCTGAACGACCACCTCAAATTGCTCTTCGCCCGCACCGCGGTGCTGTACTGCCAGCGCTGCGGACATCCGGTGCGCCGCGACAGCGCCGAGAGCATTCATCAACAGCTGCTCGAGCGCGCCGCCGCCGCAGGCGATCCACGCCTGCTGGTCACGTTCCCGGTCGAGGTGCCGGCGAACTTCAGCACCGAGGAGGTACGCGCGCTGCTCGAGAAGCAGGGCTACACCCGATTCCTCGAGCCGCCGCCGCGCCCGAGCGCACCCCCGCCTGCGGGCAAACGGGCTCGCCGCAAGGCCACGAACGTACCGGCGGTGACTTTCGAGGTGATCCAGGATCGCCTGCGCGCCGGCCGCACCGAGCGCAGCCGCATCGTGGAGGCACTCGAAACAGCCCTGCGTGTCGGCCGCGGCAAGGTCAACATTCACGCCATCGATGACGCCGATCCGGCCAACACCCTGGCAGTGTGGCGGTTCTCGAGCGGCCTGCACTGCGCCGAGTGCGACCTGTCCTACCAGGAACCCTCGCCCAGCATCTTCTCGTTCAATTCGCCGCTCGGCGCCTGCGAGACCTGTCGCGGTTTCGGGCGCGTGATCGGCGTGGATTACGGCCTAGTCGTGCCGGATGACAGCAAGACGCTGCGCGGCGGCGCCATCAAGCCGTGGCAGACGCAGTCCTACGCCGAATGTCAGCAGGACTTGGAGAAGTTTGCGCGCAAGCGCGGTATCCCGCTCGATACGCCGTGGCGCGATCTGTCGGCGCAGCAGCGCGACTGGGTGATTGAGGGCGAGGGCGAATGGAGCAAGGGCGTCTGGTACGGCGCGAAGCGATTCTTCGCGTGGCTCGAGAGCCGCTCCTACAAAATGCACGTGCGCGTGCTGTTGTCACGCTATCGAGCCTATACGCCGTGCGAGACTTGCAGCGGCGCCCGCCTGAAGACCCAGGGCCTGCTGTGGCGCGTCGGCGGCCGCGAAGCAGCCGACGCGGCCCTCGGCGCTGCACCGCGGTTCCGGCCACGCGGCGCCGAGTGGAGCGAGGCGCAGCGCCAGAGCCTACCCGGACTCTCGCTGCATGATCTGATGTTGCTGCCGGTAAACCGGGCGCGGGAGTTCTTCGCCGGCCTGACGCTGCCGAAGCCGCTCGATGAGGCCGCCGACCTGCTGCTCGAGCAGATCCGCGCGCGCTTCGGCTACCTCGCCGACGTCGGCCTCGGATACCTGACGCTCGACCGCCAGTCGCGTACCCTCTCGGGCGGCGAAGTGCAGCGCATCAATCTCACGACCGCGCTCGGCACCTCGCTGGTCAACACCCTGTTCGTTCTCGATGAGCCCTCGATCGGGCTGCACCCGCGCGACATGCAGCGAGTCATCACGGTCATGAAGCGGCTGCGCGATGCCGGCAACTCGCTGCTGGTCGTCGAGCACGACCCGCAGATCATGCTCGAAGCCGACCGCATCCTCGATATGGGTCCCGGCGCCGGGGAGCGCGGTGGAGATATCGTCTTTTTCGGCACGCCGCGCGAAATCCGCCGCAGCGCCCGTTCTCTCACCGGGGAATACCTGAGCGGTCGCAAGCGCGTCGGCAGCGAGCGCATCGAGAGTCCCGGCACGCGAGCGTCGTCGCCGGGTGAAGTGGTGGCCGAAGCCCGCTCGAACCGTTGGATCGAGCTGCGTGGCGTCACGCAGCACAATTTGAAGAACGTCGAAGTGCGCATCCCGCTGAAACGCCTGGTGTGCGTCACCGGTGTCTCCGGCTCTGGAAAATCCACGCTGATCGAGGATGTGCTCTACCCTGCGCTGCTGAAATATCACGGCAAACCGACGGAAGCGCCCGGCTCGTTCGCGGCCCTTGCCGGCGCGGAACTGATCGACGACGTTGTCATGGTCGATCAGAGCCCGATCGGCCGCACGACCCGCTCCAATCCCGCCAGCTACGTCGGGGCCTTCGACGCCATCCGCGCCCTGTTCGCCGCGGAGCCCGCGGCGCTCGAGCGCAAATACACCGCCGGCACTTTCAGTTTCAACTCCGGCAACGGCCGCTGTCCGACCTGCAGCGGCAACGGCTTCGAGCACGTGGAGATGCAGTTCCTCTCCGATGTGTACCTGCGCTGCCCGGACTGCAACGGTCGTCGCTACCGCGATGAGGTTCTCGACATCCGCCGCGAGGGCGCCGACGGCCGGCGAGCCAACATCGCCGAAGTGCTGCAGATGACGGTCACGGAAGCACTGGCGTTCTTCCGCGACTCACGCGAGGTGTGCGCGCGACTCGCACCGCTCGCGGACGTCGGTCTGGAGTACGTCGCCCTCGGCCAGCCGGTGCCGACGCTCTCCGGCGGCGAAGCACAGCGACTGAAGCTCGCCGGCCATCTGGCCCAGGCGGGCTCCGTACTCTCGAGCATCACGCACAAGGGCAAGCTGTTCCTGTTCGATGAGCCGACGACCGGACTGCACTTTCAGGACGTGACCCGGCTGTTGATGGCGTTCCGCAAGCTGCTCGCGGCCGGTCACTCGCTGCTCGTGATCGAACACAACCTCGACGTGATCCGCGCCTGCGACTGGATCATCGATCTCGGTCCGGAAGGCGGTGAAGAAGGCGGCACCATCGTCTGCGCCGGCACGCCGACCGAGGTGCGCGAACATCCGCAGTCGCACACCGCCCAGGCGCTGCGGGAATACGAACTGGCCCTGACCGGAGAGCCGCCGGCGGCACAGCCGGTCTCGATGATCGCCGAGCCGGCCGCGAGGCGGGCCTTGATCGACCCGGCGGCACGGCACGACATCGTCATTCACAATGCCCGCGAGCACCATCTCACGAGCATCGATGCGCGCATCCCGCGCGACCGCTTCACGGTCATCACCGGGGTGTCGGGTTCCGGTAAATCGACTCTCGCCTTCGACATCCTGTTCAACGAGGGTCAGCGCCGCTATCTCGAGTCATTGAACGCGTACGCGCGCCAATTCGTAC
>JAPTUI010000449.1 GCA_028067895.1 Pseudomonadota bacterium
CGCCCAGGCCCACGCCCCGAGGCGGTCCATGATGGTGAACCAGGACACCCCGAAGCCGAGCGACAAGCCGGCCATCCAGGCCACCAGCATCACCAGGGTCGCCCCGAGGTAGCCGAACGCCCGGCCGAACCCGCCGCCGGCCAGTGCGCCGAGCAGTCCGCCGGCGCCCTCGTGCAGCGTGCCCGGCGACCAGTTCAGGGCCGTCAGGGCGCAGCTGGCGAGCAGCAGCAGCGCGAGCCCGCCGGCGCGCACCAGACGCGTGGCGCGACTCCGCGGCTCCTCGTGCGCGCCGCGGTGCATACGCCAAGCGGCCAGCCCGAGCATCAGCGGCAGCCAGTAGGCCGGGAATCCGAACAGGCCGAACAGCCCATCGGCGAGCCAGGCGCCCACCGGGCCGATGCGGTTGTGCACCCCGGTGCCGGCGCCGCTGAAGAAAAAGCCGGCATCCGCGGGGCTGTAGCTCGCCAGCGCGATCAGGACCCCGAGCGCGAGCGCGCCGAGGCCGATGACGGCGCTCTCACGCAGCGCGCGAGTGACCGCGGCGGTGAAACGGGGCGTGCGGCGCGCGAGCGCCTGGGACTCACTCAATGGGTGCGGCTCCACAATCCGAGGCAGGACGAAGCGCCCGATTTTAGCGCAGGTCCCGCCAGGCTACCCTTGATACTATGGGCGCCCTGCCCCGCGCGCCGCCGAGTGCATGCGCCGCGGGCCTCGTGAAGACGCCAGGACACGACACGCATGAGCGAGACTCGGCACCGCCGACTGATCATTCTGGGCTCGGGACCGGCCGGCTACAGCGCCGCCGTCTATGCCGCCCGCGCCAACCGCGCCCCGCTGCTGATTACCGGCGTCGAGGAAGGCGGGCAGCTGATGACCACCACCGACGTCGACAACTGGCCGGGCGACGTCGAGGGCCTGCAGGGGCCGGACTTGATGCAGCGGCTGCGCCGGCACGCCGAGCGGTTCAGTACGCAGATCGTCAACGATCACATCAACGCCTGCGACTTAAGCACCCGCCCGCTGCGCCTCACGGGCGATGCCGGGGTGTACACCTGCGATGCGCTCATCATCGCCACCGGGGCGAGTGCCAAGTACCTCGGTCTGCCCTCCGAGGAGCAGTTCCGCGGCCGCGGGGTGTCCGCCTGTGCGACCTGCGACGGCTTTTTCTTCCGCGGCCAGCGCGTGGCGGTGATCGGCGGCGGCAACACCGCGGTCGAGGAGGCGCTGTACCTCTCGCACATCGCCGAGCACGTCACGCTGGTGCACCGGCGCGATCGGCTGCGCGCCGAGAAGATCCTGCAGGACCGGCTGTTCCGCCAGGCCGAGGCGGGCAAAGTCGCACTCGTCTGGGACCACGCGCTCGATGAGGTGCTCGGGGATGCGCAGGGCGTCGCCGGCATCCGCCTCGCGCACGTGCAGAGCGGCGCGCTCAGCGAGCTGCCGGTCACTGGCGTGTTCATCGCGATCGGCCATGCGCCGAACACCGGGTTGTTCACCGGCCAGCTCGCCATGCATGGGGCCGGCTACCTGCAGGTGCGCAGCGGCACGGACGGCTACGCCACCGCCACCAGCGTGCCCGGGGTGTTCGCCGCCGGGGACGTCGCCGATCCGATCTACCGTCAGGCCATCACCTCGGCCGGGTCCGGCTGCATGGCCGCGCTCGATGCGGACCGCTACCTCGAGACGCTGGAGACGGGCCACACACCGTAGCGGATGAAGCTCGCCGTCCACTCGAGCATCGATCAGATCGCCCCCGGCCCGTGGAACGCGCTCGCCGGGGAGCGCAATCCCTTCATCCGCCACGAGTTCCTCGCCGCCCTCGAGCACGGCGGATGCGTCGGCGCCGAGCGCGGCTGGCAGCCCTGCGTGCTGACCCTCAGCGATGCGCAGGGTCTTGCCGGCGCCGCCCTCGCCTACCTGAAGGACAACTCGTTCGGGGAGTTCGTGTTCGATTTCGCGTGGGCCGAGGCCTACGCGCGCCACGGTCTGCCGTACTACCCGAAGATCACCGTCGCCGTGCCGTTCACCCCGGCGAGTGGCACGCGGCTGCTGGTGCGCGCCGACCTGCAGGGCCCCGCGGTACGCGCCCGGCTGCTCGAGGCGCTCACCGAGCTCACCGCGGCGCACGGCTGCTCTTCGGCCCATGCGCTGTTTCTCGACGAGCCCGACCGCGCCGCGTGCGCCGCGGCCGGCTGGCTGCTGCGGCGGGACTGCCAGTTCCACTGGCGCAACCGCAACTACCGCGATTTCGAGGACTACCTCGCCGGATTCACCGCCGAGAAACGCAAGAAGGCGCGCCGCGAGCGGCGCCGCGTCGAGGAGTCGGGCATTCGCTTCCTCACCCGCTTCGGCCACGAGCTCGAGCCGCCGCTGCTCGAGCAGGTGTACGACTTTCACCGCGAGACCTTCCTGCGCCACGGCCACGAGCCGTACCTCACGCGGGCGTTCTTCGCGGAGATCGCCGCCACGATGGGTGAGGCCCTGATGGTGAAGATCGCCGTGCACGGGTCCCACCCGGTGGCCGCGGCCGTGTTCTTCCGCTCCCGCGAGGCGCTCTGGGGCCGCTACTGGGGGGCGGCCGGGGACTACCACAGCCTGCATTTCGAGACCTGTTATCACCAGGGCATCGAGTTTTGCATCGAGCAGAGCATCGAGCGCTTCGAGCCCGGCACCCAGGGGGAACACAAGATCGCCCGCGGCTTCGAGCCGACGCTCACCTGGTCGGCGCACGAGATCCGCGACCGGCGCTTCCGCGCCGCGATCGGGGAGTACTTGGAGCGCGAGGCCGAGTGGGTCGACGGCTACGTCGGGGAGGTCCGCGCGCACGTCCCGTTTCGCAAGGGCGAGGCATGAAGCGCATCACCTGGCTCGACCCCGAGGCCTCCCGCGAGTGGTTCCCGCCGCTCGAGCAGGCGCTGGAGGATCCGCCGGGACTGCTCGCCGCCGGCGGGGATCTCTCGAGCGAGCGGCTGCTGGCGGCCTACCGGCGCGGCATCTTCCCCTGGTATTCGCCCGGCCAGCCGATCCTCTGGTGGTGCCCCGATCCGCGCACGGTGCTGTTCCCGGCGCAGTTCCGCCGTCACCGAAGCCTCGCAAAGACGATGCGGAACAAGGACTTGGATCTTTTTTTTAATCAGGATTTCGAGGCCGTCATCGACGCCTGCGCCGCGCCCCGAGCCCGCAGTCCCGGCACCTGGATCACCCCGGAGATGCGCGCCGCCTACCTCGAGCTGCATCGACTGGGCTTTGCGCACAGCGTCGAGGTGCGCGCTGCCGGTGTGCTCATCGGCGGCCTCTACGGGGTGCGGCTCGGCGGGGTGTTCTTCGGCGAATCGATGTTCAGCCGGGCGCGCGACGGCTCGAAGATCGCGCTCGCCCACCTGGCCGCGAGCGCCCCGGCGAGCGGCATTGCGCTCATCGACTGTCAGATGCCCTCGGCGCACCTGGCGAGTCTCGGCGCGCGCAGCCTGCCCCGAGCGCAGTTCCAGGCGTTGCTCGAGCGCTGGGTCACCTTGGCGCCGCGGGCGCTCCAGGGGCCCTCCGGGCCCCCTTGAGCGGCGCGAAATTGCACAGCTGCAGTCATTTGTGCTGCAATTCGCGCCCCCGCAACGCAAAGGGTCATATGTCCAAAGAAGACGCCATCCAAATAGAGGGCGAGG
>JAPTUI010000395.1 GCA_028067895.1 Pseudomonadota bacterium
ATCCCGAAACCGCCCGACCGGGCCGGTTTCGCAGCCCGCTTGCTCCGCGATTTGCGGAGTTGTATCGTTCGCGCATCGTGCCCACCTTCAACAAGATCCTCTGCGCGACTGACTTTTCCGAGGATTCAGCCTTCGCTCTCGGCTACGCCGAAGAGATAGCGCGGCGTTTTTCGGCTGAGATGCTCGTCCTGCACGTTGACCAGCCGCTTCCGCCCGTCATGGTGAGTCCGGATCTCGGCCCGATGATGGACGTGGGCGCGATGTCGCGAATCGCCGAGGAGCAGAGGCTGCTCGCGCAGCGCGAACTGGACAAGATCGTAACGCGCTTGCGCGACAGCGGGCTTCGCGCGAGAAGCATGCTCAAGGTCGGTTCTCCGTTTCTCGAAATCATCCATACCGCGAAAGCCGAGAACGTCGACCTGGTCGTCATGGGCACCCATGGACGCACCGGACTCGCCCATGTGCTGATGGGAAGCGTCGCCGAGCGCGTGGTGCAGAAAGCCCATTGTCCGGTTCTCGCCGTCCGTCACCCCGACCGCAAGTTCAAGCATCCGCTCGAAAACTAGCGCGCTTCCCCGCTGCGCCGCGTTACCAGTCTATCGGCCTGTGAAGCGGGCCGGACGCTTCTCGACAAACGCCCTTACGCCCTCCTTGAAATCCTCCGACTGCGTCATCATCGTCATCGAGGCGTCGTCCTCGCGAATCGCCGTGGCAAGATCCGTAAACAAGTGGTCGTAGATCATTTTCTTCGCCTGCCAGACGCCGAGCGGCGAGCATTTGGCGGCAATCTCCGCCGCAAGCCGCCGCGCCGTCTCCATCAGCTTGTCTTGCGGGACCACGCGGCTCACCAGTCCCATTTCGAGCGCCTCGTTCGCGTCAACCAGCCGCCCCGTGACGGCAAGTTCAACCGCCTTTGAAAGGCCGACGATCCTGGGCAGCATCCAGCTCGACCCGTGCTCGATCGCAAGACCGCGCTGAACGAAAATCAGCCCCATCCTGGCGCGCTCCGAGGCGATCCGGATGTCGTGATAGAGGCACAAGGTGAACCCGAGGCCAACGCACGCGCCGTTTATCGCGCCGATAACCGGTTTCCTTAGCGCAAGCGGCCACGAGTACGGCGTCTGATAGTCGGCGCGCGCGCCCTCCGGCAGGTTCTCGCCCGCGCGTTGGGTTGCCGAGGCGCGCCCCTTCGAAATCTCGCTGAGCGTTCCCATGTCCGCGCCGGCGCAATAGGCCTTCCCGGCGCCGGTCACGATAATCGCGCGGATATCGTCGTCGCGCTCCGCATCCAGCATCGCGGTTCGCATCTCCGCGCCCATCCGCGCCGTCCACGCATTGAGCTTGTCGGGGCGGTTCATCGTGACCGTCGCGATCCGCTCCGACTTCTCGTAGATGATGTCAGCGAATTCCATCGGGCATTCCCTCCGCTTCAAAACCGTTCCCAATCAAAGCACTACCGCGAGATCAAATCCAAACCTCTCTGAGTTGCCGATCGCTGCGCCCCGAAAAGGCCAACGTGACTCAGAGCACCCGCACGACCCCGGGTCGCGTCAGAGTCGCTGCTCCAGCGAGCGGTCGCCATTCATTTGACTAATAGTGAGCATGACGCTATCTAAAGAGGCATTGTCGAAAAAGCGGGCGCCTTATCCGCCGCACCAGGGGGGCTTCGATGGCAACGCGCACATATCGTTCGAGCGTCCTTTCCGGTTTGTTGGTGCTTCTCTCTGCCTCGCTGATCGCGACAGGCTCTGCGAAAGCGCAGGAGGCGACGCCATCGGCAGAACCCACACCGCCCGGGTTCACGATGCCCGTTCAGCCTCCTCGGGGCTGGGGCGCTGAGCAGTGGGCGAAGCTCAGGCAGAGCTGCCTGCGCATGGCCGAAAAAATCCAAGAACACGAGCCGCTCACATTCGACGAGCTAGGCAGTAGGGAGATGTGCATGGGCTGGGGTGCTCCCCCGCCTCCCTCGGCGACCGGCCAGCTCTTGCCTCCCCCGCCACCGCCGCTGAGAGTCCCGCCTGTGTCACAGCCAACCCCGGTGCCCGAAACGCCGCCGCAGTCGAGCATCGGCGGAGCCGCTATTACGACGGCCTCGGCCGTGGATCCCGTAATCGGCCCTTTCGGCACCCCCTTCCCTGGCGGCGGCGGAGACGCGTGCACCGGTTCGCCGCCGGTCCAGCCCCCGGACGTCGCCGCCGACGTTTCGCCGGCGGAGAACGCCGAACTGCTCAACCAGGGGCTCTGGGTCTTTGACAAACAGGGAACCGTTTCCGCCCAGACGCCGCTGAACGTCTTCTGGTGCCCTAGCGGAAGCACCAATCCGCTCCCGGGCTGCGGGACGAACAGGCTTACCGACACCCAGGTTGCGTTTGACCAAATCGCACAGCGATGGCTTGTAACAACGCTTTCAGTGGCGCCTGACAGCACTGGCAACCTCTACTTCGCCGTCTCCGACACTTCATCGGCGGCCGGAACATGGACGCTGTACGCATACCCGAATGTCTGCTCCTTTCCAGCAGGTGCGACGACGCCGGACCCGGATCAGCCTGACCTTGGATATAACGCAAATTGGATCGTGATCGATGTCCTCTGCGGCAATGCCGGCACTGGCGGCTTCGGGGAGGACAACATCCTTACCGTCCCCCATGACAGCATCACCGGGAGCACCCTGCCGCCCAGCCTCACTTGGGGAATACAGCAATCGAACTTCTTCGCGGAACGACCCTCCAGGGACATAGGAGCCGCCTCGGCCCCGGACTCTTACCCGGACGTTTTCCTCGTAAGCTCGCAGGTTCCGTCCGGCTCGTATCCGTACGTAATCGTCCAGGAGATCGGACCGAGCACAAGCAATCCGCCGCCAATCACTGGGCCCGGCTCCAGGGGCGGCACCGTGCAGAGCCCGGGTGTCGGCGTGGCCGGGGGTTACGCAGTGACCCCCATAGCGCAGCCTGGCTGCAGTCCATCCTCCAACTGCGCGATCACGGTGCCCGACGGTGCGCGAATAAAGAGCGTGATCCTCCAGGAGGGAAACGACGGGAACCACTATCTGATGACGTCTTTTATGGCCGAGGACCAGGCGGATCAGACCGCGCAGTCGCTGTATTTTCTCGGAGAGGTCGAGACGTTCGCGAGCCAGCCGCAGTGGAACGAGTGGTGGGTGGGAGGCTGGTCCCAGTCCAACGCCTGGGGTACCTACCCAACGGTCACCATGGACAAGGATCTCGACATCGCCTGGACCTTCGAAACGTTTGGTCCGAACAACAACCCCTACCCGAACTGGTACATCGCCAAAGGGTTCGCCCCACCGGGTGCCTCCTATGTTTCGCCGCCTCTTCTCGGAGACGGGATAGAGGGCTCAGCCTCCAGCGGAGGGGCCTTCACGGGCCAGACATCCTGCAACGGAAGTAATCCTCAACCGAGGTGGGGAGACTACGTCTCTACAGTCTGGGATCCTGACTTTAGCAGCCCAAGCGGCGAGACCGGCGCTTTTTGGACGGTGCAGGAGTACACGACCGGTGGCTCCGACCAATCGACGAACGGTGGAGTTGACCCGGTTTGGTGGAGTGTGTTGGGGAAGGGAGCGAAGGGAGGAAGACGATGCCGAAAGCACACCCACCATATCCGGCCGAGTATCGGCGGCGGATAGTCGAAC
>JAPTUI010000160.1 GCA_028067895.1 Pseudomonadota bacterium
CGAGTGGATGTAATACCACCGCGATGCCTTTGACCTTGAAGCTCGGATTGAGGCGTGGATTCGGAATCTGGCTAAGCTCGGATTTCCGAACGAGGGGAATGACAACGCGACGCCGATAATCGTCAAGTAATCGAGATTGGGCAACGACGACAAATGGAATTCCATCCTTATGCCGGCCGACATTGCGATGAACATCAAATTGCACCATCAGAGTGTTGAATGATCGTCGGCGAACGACCCATTGCGGTCCACAAAGCTATTCCACAAAGTGGCTGTGGCGCGCGCCTGCTCGACGATACCCGATCGGCGTTCCCTCTCTCTGGACAGGAAATCGGCGAGGAGCGACTCCACGACCCCGGAGAGATTGCCGGTAACGCCTCTAACCTCCTCAACGAGGCCCTCGCTGAGCGTGAGATTGACCGGACGCTTACGTGCCGTACTGGTGGGGCTACGCATCACGTTGATACCTTCCGGATTGCCAATGCGCATTATGTGCGCACCGCTCAGAGCCCGCAAAGGCAAGCCCGGAAGCTGTGGTTCAGCCATATCCGACCCAATCGCCGGTATGTGGAAGTTCGGAGTAACCCTGTAGCCAAGGCCGCATAGGCGGTGGCGCCCGCCTCGGGGATCATGTGCCCACTTGCAGATAAATGGGCACGAGCGTAAGTGCCCACGTGGAGGACAAGTGGACACTTCGACAGAGCAGAGTGCGGGAACAGGATCGAGCGGCAGGCAGATTCGCAGGCGCAAGCAATGGTCTGTGCAGGAGAAGCTGCAGATCGTGCGCGAGACCCTGCAGTCGGGGAACTCGGTGCCCATCATTGCCCGACGTCATGGAGTGAACGCGAACCAGATATTCACGTGGCGTCGGGAATATCGGCGCGGCAAGCTCCTCGAGCGAGGCGCCGAGAGCGCTGGTGAGCGCAAGGCGCCGGCGTTACTGCCCGTGCAGATCCATGTGCCGATGAAGGCGGCGCCGCAAGAAGCGCGCGCCGCATCAGCTTCCCCGGCACGACCTGACCGGGTGGAGGTCGAGTATCCGAGCGGCACGCGCCTGAGGATCTGAGGTGGGTTGGGCACGGAGGGGCTGCAGGCGATTCTGCGCGAGCTGTCCGGGCGATGCTGAGCGTCCCGGCGGGGGTGCGCATCTGGCTGGTGGCGGGACTCACGGATATGCGCCGCGGGATCGATGAGCTGAGCGCGCTGGTGCAGACGCAGCTATCGGCCGAGGTGCATTCGGGGCAGCTTTTCATCGTCAGGGGCGTCGCGGGGATCGGGTGAAGATCCTCTGGGCCGATGCAGACGGACTGTGTCTCCTTTACAAGCGGTTGCACCGGGGGAAGTTCACCTGGACGCACGCCGCGGATGGGGCGGTGCTGCTGACGGGCGCGCAGTTATCGGCGCTTCTTGAAGGGATCGACTGGCGCCGGGTACGCCGGACCGTGCCCAGCGAGGAGGCGCCATCGCCGACAGTGGTGGCCTGATGCAGCACGGATTTGGTGTTGGTCGATAGACCTACAAGATGTGCTAGGTGTTGAGCGCGCGCAGTTTTTCGCCGCTGAGTTGATCGCATTATTTTCCAACATCGACGTGCGTGCCGCGGCACCGCGCGTATAATCGGCGTGTGCCCGAGACACACGATCTCCCCGATGATGTAGCAGACCTCAAGCGCCTGGTGCGCGAGCACCGCTTGGAGATCGAGCGCCTGAGGATCCAGCTCGCGCAGCTGCGGCGCTGGAAGTTCGGCCGCTCTCGGGAGCAGCTGGAACTCGAGGTCACCCAGATCGAGCTGAGCCTGCAGGCCTCGAGCAGCTCGCCCCGCCCGCTGCGGCCGGGGCGGATCCGCAGCCAGATACCCAGAACGCTTCCACCGCCGCTCAAGAGCGGCGGCGGACGGTGCGTCGGCGCCGCTCGGGGCGACGCGCGCTGCCGGCCCATCTGCCGCGCGAGACGATCATGCACCCACACCCGGCGGTCACAAACGGCTGTGCGTGCCCGGAGTGCGGCGGGCGGCTGCGCTACCTGGGACGGGACGTGGCGGAGATGCTCGAGTACGTGCCGGGCTACTTCAAGGTCCTGCGCCACGTGCGCGAGTAGCACTCCTGTGTACGGTGCTCACGGATCGTGCAGGCGGGGGCTCCCTCGCGACCTATCGAACGCGGGCTGCGGGGACCGGCACTGATGGCGCACGTGGTGGCGAGCAAGTACTGCCTGCATCAACCGTTGTACCGTCAGAGCCAGGTCTACGGGTTCGCGGGCCTCGAGCTCGAGCGCTCGCTCCTGGCGCAGTGGGTGCGGGCGAGCGATCGGCTGCTGAGCCCCCTGGTTCTGGCGGTGCGCCGCCATGTGCTGGGCGGCGGACATCTTCACGTGGATGACACTCCCTTGCCGGTGCTCGACCCCCGGCGAGGACGGACCCGGGCTGGGTATCTTTGGACGTACGTGCGCGATGAGCGCACCTGGGGAAGCACACAACCGCCGGCGGTGTGGTTCGAGTACTCGCCCGGTCGCGGCGGGGAGCATCCACGCCGGCACCTGCAGGGGTACCAAGGCGTCGTGCACGTTGATGCGTACGCGGGATTTAACGAGTTGTTTGGACTGTTCTCCCACCGAGAGCGCAAGGCGCGGGCGGGGCCGGCGCGTCTGAAGCGGTCATTGTGCTTCGCTCACGCGACGCGCAAGCTGTACGAGATGCACCTCGCACTGCGCTCACCGATCGCGGCCCAAGCCGTCGAGCGGATCGATGTGCTGTATGCCATCGAGCGTGAGATCCGGGGTCTTGACCCTGAGGCGCGGCTGCGCGAGCGACAGGCTCGCTCCGTGCCGTTGCTTCAGGAGTTGCATACCTGGCTGACGATGCAGCTCGCGCGGCTACCGGCGAGTTCCACGCTCGCTAAGGCGATCCGCTACACCGTCAAGCCCCGGCACTGGCCTGCGTTGACCTACTTCTGCTCGGTCGGCCGCGCGGATATGTACAACAACGCAGCCGAAAGATCCCTGCGCGATGTGGCGCTCGGCAGACGCAGCTACCTCTTTGCAGGATCCGACGCCGGCGGCGAGCGCGCCGCATCGATGTACACCCTCATTGGATCATGCAAACTCACCGGAATCGATCCGGAGGCGTACCTGCGTCACGTGTTTGAACGGATCGCAGATCATCCGATCAACCGGATCGATGAACTGCTCCCCTGGAACGTCCGGCTGCCCTCCCCGACAGAAGCCGTCCGCGAGGTGGCCTTACGCCATCCCCACGCTCGGAGATCCTCTCGATGCCGTCTGCGCAGACAGATCAGTGGCCGAACATCAGCGAACTGCTGGACCAAGCCGGCGGCCACATCGGCATCGGACGAATGCCACCGATCGAAGGCGCCGCCGTCGCCGTGACCGAAACCGAGCTGATCGCCAGTCTCGTGCGGCGCGATGGGGAGAGCTTCCCCGAGCTGCTGCAACGGCTGGATGCAGCCATCGGCAAGGCACTTCACGGGGGCGTGGTGACCAACGAGGTCAACGGCGGCCGCTTCCGATTGGCCCCCCAGCGCGTCCGCAAGAGGCGATAGCGGACCCGGCAAACCTCAGGCGCACCGCGGCATATCTTCGCCTGGGCATCCCCGCCGAGGCAATGCGGCCGGGACTACACGCTTACC
>JAPTUI010000185.1 GCA_028067895.1 Pseudomonadota bacterium
GCTCGCCATCAAGTTCGAGGAGGGCTGGGGCGCCCCGGTGTTCTACCGGCAGCGTCGCGTGGGCGTGCTCGGCCAGCCGTTCGAGCTGATGAAGTTCCGCAGCATGCGCATCGATGCGGAGAAGAACGGCCAGGCGCAGTGGGCGGCGAAGAACGATCCGCGGGTCACGCGGGTCGGAGCCTTCATCCGCAAGGTGCGCATCGATGAGCTGCCGCAGCTGCTGAACGTGCTGCGCGGGCAGATGAGTCTCGTCGGCCCCCGGCCGGAACGCCCGGAGTTCGTCGCGGATCTCGCCGAGCGGATCCCTTACTACCACGAGCGTCACTCGGTCAAACCCGGGATCACGGGCTGGGCGCAGCTGTGCTATCCGTATGGATCGTCCGAGGAAGATGCGCTGCAGAAGCTGCAGTACGACCTGTACTACGTCAAGAACAACACGCTGTTGTTTGACCTCGCGATCCTGCTGCAGACCGCAGAGGTCGTGTTCCTCGGCAAGGGGCGCTGACACGCCCCGGAAGGCGACCTTACTCGGTCGCCCCGTCCTCGCTCTTGGGCTTCACGCGGGTCCGCCAGACTTCGAACGGATCCCAGGCATAGGGCGTCTTCACCGGGCGCAGCCGGCGTACTTTGGCCGTCGGGGACTCATCCGCTACCCCATCCAGCACGCTCGGGCTGGGATTCTCAGGCTCTGTGCGTTCAGGTTTCATGTCGGTCTGACTACCCCTTAAATCTTCTCAGGGACGCTCGCGCGCCAATCCATCCACGCGCGACATCCGCTGCCGCGCTGACCGGGCCGAAGAGTGTACCTCAAGGGCGACACCTTAGGGCATTCCAGTGAACGGCTCGTGACAGATTCAGCCGATCGGGCGCCGCCCGCCGTGTCGTCACGCGGGCGTGCGCCATGATCGGCTTTTGGGTGGGCCCGTCCGTGACCCGGTTCACAGTTTGGCCCCGGGGGGAGGGGGGCCAGAAGGGACTCAGCGTTGCTTGAACTCGTCGGCCGTCAACTGATGGCGGGCGAGGAGCTTGTAGAAGTCCGTGCGGTTGCGTTTGGCGAGCCGAGCCGCCTGCGTGACGTTCCCGCCCGTGATCTGCAGGATCTGCGAGAGGTAACTGCGGGTGAACTCGTCCCGGGCCTCATCGAAGGACGGCAGGTGTCCCTGCGTGCCCCCGAGGGACTGCTGGACCAGCTCGACCGGGATGATCGGAGTCTGGGAGAGCGCCACGTTCTGGCGCACCACGTTCTGCAGCTGGCGGATGTTCCCGGGCCAGTCGGCCGTCGCCAGCAGTTCGACCGCTTCCGGCGCATAGATCTTGCGCTGGCCGGTCTCGGCGGCGATCTGGGCGAGGAAGTGCGCGACCAGCAGCGGGATGTCCTCGCGGCGGCGATTGAGCGAGGGCATCTCGATGTGCACCACGTTCAGCCGGTAATACAGGTCCTCGCGGAACTGGCCCTGGGTGAGCAGCTGCTGCAGGTCGCGGTGGGTGGCGGAGATGACCCGCACGTTCACCGGCAGTGCCTGCGTGCCGCCTACGGGGCGGATCAGCCCCTCCTGCAGCACGCGCAGCAGCTTGACCTGGAGCCGAAGCGGCATGTCGCCGATCTCATCGAGCATGAGCGTGCCGCCGTCGGCCGCCATGAACAGGCCCCGATGCTGGCTGGTGGCGCCGGTGAAGGCGCCTTTCTCGTGGCCGAAGAGTTCCGACTCGAGCAGGTTCTCGGCCATGGCGCCGCAGTTGATGGCGACGAACGGACGGTTGCGCCGCGGGCTCGCGAGGTGAATGGCCTTGGCGAGCAGTTCCTTGCCGGTGCCGCTCTCGCCGGTGATCAGCACGCGCGCATCGGTGCCGGCCACCATGTGCGCCTGGGCGAGCTTCTCTTCCATCACGGCGCTGCGGGTGATGATCTCCGCGCGCCAGTCTTCATCCGAGGCCCCGAATCCGGAGATGCGCAGCGCCTTCTGCACCTGATCGAGCAGCTCCTGCTTCTCGACCGGTTTGGTGAGAAAGCCGAAGGCGCCCATCTGGGTCGCCTGCACCGCATCCGGAATGGTCCCATGGGCGGTGAGCAGAATCACCTTCAGGCCCGGCCAGCGCACCTGCAGCTCCTTCAGCAGCGCAATCCCGTCCATCGGCTCCATGCGCAGGTCGGTGATGACCAGGTCCGGCCGGAACCGTCCGGCCGCGGCGAGCGCCTGCGGGCCGCCTTCGACGGCCTCGACTTCGTAGTTCTCGGCGCGCAGCCGGATGGTCAGCAATCGCAGCAATCCCGGATCGTCATCGACCACGAGGATGCGCGGCTTGTGCCGTGTCGGCACCAGCGGTGCCTTGCGTTGTTCGCTCGGCAACATGGAAGCAACCGTGTTCACTATGGAGGCCCCGTCGTACCCAGTTTGCCCTCGTTGAGCGACTTCTCGATGTTGGCGATCGCGGCCAGTTTGGCGCGGGCCTGCTCGAGCTGTCGCTTCAGGGCGACATCTTGATCGGTGACGGCGTCGAGCTGCGCTTTCAACTGCGCGATCTTCGCCGCATCGGCCGTTTGTAGGGTGCGGCTTTCTGCCTTCACGGTCAACCGGTTTGCAATAAAACTGAGCGCCAGCTGGGCCAAAGTGTGCTCACTTGGCAACAGTTGGTCGCTCGGATCCTGAACCAGCGCTGACAACAGGTGCTGGGCACGCGGCATGTCGGTGCTCGGCGTGCCCGGAATTCCGAGGAGCAACGCGAGGCGCAGCGTGTCGCGCGGCGTGTGGCCGTTCTCATAGGCCGTTTCAGCAGCGGCGAGCTGCTCGCTCTGCATCGCGCTCGGCGCGTTGAACCAGGTGTGCAGCAGTGCGAGGTCGGTGCTGACGCGCTCGGGGCTCGGCGGCGGGGGCGGCGCCTTGACCGTTGTCTTCTTGCTGCTCGTATAGGGCATCAGCAGCGGCGTGTTGGCGCACGCGCCGAGCGCAAGAGTGGTGAGCGCCGTCATCGCGAGTGCAATGCGGCGGATCGACTTCGTGTCAGGCAGCATGAGCTTGCTTTCCCCGCTCGGGTGGTTGGTTGCGAACGACGCGCGGCATGCGGATGCGAAAATGCGCGCCGGGATACTGGCCGTCGATGATCTGCACCGTGCCGCCGTGCGCCGTGACGAACTCCAGCACCACCGAGAGCCCGATGCCGGTGCCCTTGATGGAGATGCCGTTGGCCGCCCGGCCGGTGTAGAAGGCACGGAATACATGCTCTCGGTCCTCCGGCGGAATGCCGGGGCCATTGTCGGCGACGTCGAGAATGAGGTTCGGGCCTGAACTGTGGGCGCGAATATGAATGGTGCCGCCCTTGGGTGAGTATTTTACCGCGTTCGAGACCAGATTCTCCAGAATCAGGCGCACCTTGCTGCGATCGGCGTAGAGCATGACGTCATCGACCTGCACGTCGAGGCGCATGCGCTGGGAGAGCACGGTGAGCTGCTGGTTCTCCAGCACCTGCTTGACCAGCGGGCGTAAGCGAAACTCGCTCGGATCGAGCCCGACGCTGGAAGTCTGCCAGGCACTGAAGGAGAGCAGGTTCTCGATCATGCGCTGCAGCTGGATGCCGTTGTCGCGCAGGATGGCGGCCACCTCGCGCTGGCCGGCATCGAGTTCTCCGACCGCCCCGTCCATCAG
>JAPTUI010000627.1 GCA_028067895.1 Pseudomonadota bacterium
GGCGATTACTCGCGCCGAGCCTGCTGCGCAGCCCGGCCACGATCACCGAAGTATCGAGAACGACTCGTGGTGGCTCCATACGATGTGACATCCTATAGGATGTCACACATTATGGGAAGTGGCCTTCGTGCGCGGCACGTCCTGGGAAACGGGATCCGGCCGGTCCGGGTCGATCAGGGTCCGGTATTCCCCTGCCATCAACGCTCGGGCCCTGCGGATGAGATACCGCACCTGAGCACGCAAGGCCGCATCCGGCTGCCACCCGCGAGCCACCGCGGCACTTCCGAACAGTGCGACCGCGAGCTCACGCTGGGCAGCCCCGGCAGCCAGGCCGTCGAGCACTTGCAGAGCCCGAGCGTGAAAGAGAGCGGCCCGTCCGGGGCGTCGGAATGCTTCCTGTCCTCCCTCACACGCAACAGTCAGCCATCGAAATGCCGTCACAGCGCTCCAAGCCGCGCGCTCATCGGCCACCGCCGGAATCTGATACGCAAACCGGTCGCCATCGCAGAGGTAATCCCCGAGCCGAAGGCCCACGTCTCGCCCGAGAATGTGGGTGGCGAGCCGAAGCCCGTCGTCCCCTTCGAACAAGACTTTGCGACCGGCGAGACGCCACAGCGAAAACCGCTCCGCCGCTATTTCGCACTTCCGAGGGGACTCAGTCTCGTCCCGCACCAGCATGACAGGCGATAGCGCGTCGATGGCCCAGACAGGAGAGACTTGGCGCGCATCAAGTTGTGGGTCAACGAGCACTTCGAGTCCCCACCGCGCCGCGATACCGTGCGACGCCCTGCGCCGGTACCGCACCCAGTCGCGCACGTAGTGCGGATTGCGGCGCAAATACTCCCAAGCCCGGGAAGCCGGGTCGAGATGCAGCGCATACACATACGCTGCCGAGCATGTCCATGGAGCGTCCATAGCGGAGTTCGGTGTTCACCGTTTTGCTCCGCCACCCGACGTCGAAGCCGGCCGAGGCGGCCGCTATAGCGCAAATCGCCGGTTTTGGAAATCGTCTGATCAGACGATGCTAAAGGACTTGCCATCGACAAACGATAGGGGATCATGGCCATTCCTCTCACGCGGCATTTCTGCACACAGGCGATTGAATTTACAGAAGTTTTCTTCAGATCCCTGCGTAATGCTCAATCCCACGCGCCTCGACGGCGCACGGCACGCGCATTACGGACATCACCGGCATGCTGGAACCGAAACAAAATATCCGCCCGACCGGCAGATCGCCCCCGATCCGACCGCTCGAACTGCGGCAGTACCGGTACTTCGTCGTCCTCGCCGAGGAGCTGCATTTCGCGCGCGCCGCCGGGCGGCTGAATGTCGGCCAATCGAACCTGTCGCGAGAGATCCGCTCGCTCGAATATCAGGTAGGCTTGCGGCTCTTTTACCGGACCAGCCGCCACACCGAGCTTTCCGCCGCCGGCGAGCGGTTTCTCGGTGACGCCCGGCACGTCCTCGCCGCCGAGGAGCATGCGCGGCTCGCGATCTGCGAGTTCAGGCGCAGCGCCAAGGAACGGCTCCGGATCGGCATCTGCGAACGAATTGCCTGTTCCCGTATAGCTCAAGCTCTAGCCGAGTGGCGCTTTGCGCACCCCGAAGTGGAACTGCGCATCGTGAGTCGCAGCGGCCGAGCACTGCTGACAGAACTCGAAACGGGCCTCCTCGATGCCGGCATCACCGCCATGCGCATCGGTGAGCCCGGGCTCGTCGCCGATCGCCTCTGGAGCGATGCCTGGATTGCCGCACTCCCGAAGGACCACAGACTCGCCTCGGTGCGTGCCATAGAGCCGGCCGAACTCGTCCACGAACCGCTCGCGATTCTGCTGCCGGATCCCCTGGGCACCACCGAGCGCAGCCTCACCGAACACCTGCCTACAGCCGAATCCCCGCTCTTCATCGCCGAGCGCCCCGCAAACGCCTCGGCACTCATGACCTGGGTCGAGGCCGGCTGCGGCGTCGGACTTCTCTCGGCTTCGCAAGGTGCAGACGTCGTACGCCCGCGTGCCATCCTCCGGCCGCTTGGCCGCGGCCTGCCGCCGGCCGAAGTCTCACTCCTCCGCGCGGACGGACCGCCCTCCCCGCCACTCTCAGGGCTGATCGAGTGTCTGCGGACGCGCGGGGCGTGACCGTTCCCGCCGCATCACCGCCTTGAACGCTTTGTCGCGCAGGATGAACTGCGTGAGCATGTGCGGGATGAGGTCGGCTGCGAGTACTGTCTCGCCCCAGGTCTCACTGTGCAGTGCCGCGTAGCGATCGAGCTGGGTCTTGAGATCCACCGGCACGGTGATGGTGAGCTTGAGAGTATCGGTGCTCGGCAACGGACCGAGTCGCAGTCGGGTATTCACGGTGCGGGGCTCCTGTCAGAGATTTGAGACATTGCGCTCCGGATAGGGGCGCAGGATCAGATCCTTGTTCACGATCACCCGCAGCGGGAAGCCCGGGCGGATCGTGATCGTCGGTTGGATGTCGAGGTTGCTCCGCGTGATCTCCTGGCCAACCTGGTTCGTCGTGCCCTGCAGACCCTGCAGCGCGGCATACAGCACGGACTGCGAGCCCCCGTACTGGCCACCGGGCACGGCGAGCTCGGCGCCAGCCCCAAGCAGTGTCGAGACCGCAGCACCCTCGACGAGGCGCTTCCAATGCCAATCGACCCGATCCTCGAGCCCCTCGTAGCCTTGCGGGTCGGTTCCCGGCAACCGACCGAGCACGATCGAGGATCCGTCGGGCAGGATGAGTCGCGTCCAGACGAGGAGCACCCGGCGCTGCCCATAGGCCACCTGGCTGTCGTATACGCCGAGCAGCCGCGACCCCTGTGGGATGAGCAGGATCCGCCCCGTCACCGTGTCGTAGACGTTTTGAGTGACCGTGGCGATGATATTGCCCGGCAGATCCGAGTCGATCCCCGTGAGGAGCGCCGCCGGGATCACGGTGCCCGCCAAGAGCTCAAAGGGCGACCGCGGCGCAACGAGCTGTCCTCGCGCGTAGATGGAAGAGTTGCCTCGTGCGCTCAAAAACGCATCCTTTTGCGCCTGGCCGCGCCCCCGCGCGCTCGAACTCGCACGCGTCGGCTGCGCTGCGCGCGACCCTTCCGCCACGTGTGCCGCAATGGCCTCGGCCGCCGCCAAACTCGGCGCCTGTGCGGCCGCCGCACTCGCTCCCGTGTCCGACATGGGAGTGGGTTGCTCACGCAGTTGCACGAAAAGCGGCGCCTTCAGGGCATCCTGCGCCTCACGCTGTTCGCGCAGCCGCTCGGCACGGATCGCATCCTCCTGCGGATTCGGCGTGAAGCTCGGTTCCTCAGGCAGCTCCGGGATCCCGGCCGCACGTTCCTCCTTCACGAGCGGCGGCCCCAGCCCCCCGGCCGGTGCACCGAGCTGCGGAACGCTTCGGATGCCGGCATAGCTGCGCGGCATCGACGCCAGTCCCTGGGCATGGGCGACTTCCGTCGGTGCGGCAACTTGTGGTTGAGTGACCGGTCCGGACAATTTCGGCCGTCGCAGACCCACCATCGCGGCAATCAGGACCGCGACCGCAAAGATCGCGAGGATCCCCGCGAGCGTCTTGCGATTGAGGCGCGTGACGGGGCGCGGTCGCGCGCGCAGCTCGAGCGCAGCTGCGCTCTCC
>JAPTUI010000608.1 GCA_028067895.1 Pseudomonadota bacterium
GGCTCTTTCCCGGCTGATCGCTCCCGCGGGGCGCAAAATCGCGCTAGAATCCGCAGCTTGGGCACGAAAATCATCCGTATTGGACTCACCGGCGGCATCGCCAGCGGCAAATCCACCGTGGCGGAAATGTTCCGCTCACGCGCGATTCCGATCATCGACACCGACCAGATCGCACGCGACGTGGTCGAGCCGGGACAACCCCCGCTCGAGCGGCTGGTGGAGCGCTTCGGGAAGGAGATCCTGACCCCGGACGGCCACCTCGATCGTCCGCGGCTGCGCGAGATCGTGTTCTCCGATCCGAGAGCGCGCGCCGACCTCGAGGCCCTGACGCACCCGGCGATCGGCACGGCCGTGGAGTCGCTCGCCGCGGCCGCGGGCGGGCCGTACCAGATCCTGGTCATTCCGCTGCTGGTCGAGAAGGGACTCGCGGGGCGGGTCGATCGCGTGCTGGTCGTCGACTGCCCGGAAGAAGTGCAGCTTCAGCGCGTGCAGGCGCGCGACGGCTCGACACCCGAGCAGGCGCGCGCCATGCTCAATGCACAGACCTCGCGCGCCGCACGGCTGAAGGCCGCCCACGACGTCATTCACAACGAGTCGGATCTGACCGCGCTGCGCGAACAGGTCGCGGCGCTTCACCAGCGCTACCTGGAGCTCGCTGAAAAATCCTGACGGGACGGGCCACGTCGCGCCTTGCGGACATTTACGCAACACACGCTCGTCACGCACAATAGCTGCCATGACCACTGAGACCGCTGACGTCGCAGCCCCAGCACCCGCTGCGTCCCCCGCCCCGAGCAGCCCCCGGCCCTCGCCCGCCCACAGCGGCCGGGTGCTGGTGTTCGAGCAGCCCCTGAACGAGCGGATGCGCACCTTCCTGCGCCTGGACTTCCTCTACAACCAGGCGCTCTACCACAACGAGACCGGCAGCCAGTGGGGCAGCCGCGCGGCGATGACGAGCCTGATCGACATCCTGGCGGTGATCTCGCGCAGCGATCTGCGCTCCGATGCGTTGAAGGAGATCGAACGCCAGCTGCAGCTGCTCGGGGAGTATCAGGCCCGCTCCGGGGTCGATACGCAGCGCCTCTCGACCTTCATCACCAATCTCGGCCGGCTGCGCGCCGATCTGATGAGCGCCGGCGTCGCCTGTCAGCAGCCGCTGCGCGACTCGGAATTCCTGAACGCCATCAAGCATCGCAGCAGCATTCCGGGCGGGACGTGCGAGTTCGACCTGCCGGATTACCTGTACTGGCTGAACGAGCCGGACGAGCTGCGCATGCAGGCCTTCAACCAGTGGCTCACCCTGCTGCGCCCGCTGTGCGATGCGGTGGCGGAGCTGCTGTGGCTGACGCGCCAGTTCGGGCGCACCCGCCAGGAATGCGCGCGCGGCGGCACGTTCACCATCACCTTCGATCGGGACAATCCGCTGCAGCTGCTGCGCATCATGCTGCCGGCCTCGAGTGGCCTGTATCCGGAAGTGAGCGGCAGCCACCACCGCTGCAGTCTGCGGTTTCTCAGCTGGAACGGGCTGTCGCAGCGCGCCACGCAGAGCACCGAGGACGTGACGTTCCAGCTGGCCACCTGCGCGTAAGCGCCGCCATGCAGATCTCGTGCCCCACCTGTGGCCGCACCCTGGAGTGGAGCGAGGCGCCCCTGCGTCCGTTCTGCAGCGAGCGCTGCCGGCTGATTGATCTGGGCGGGTGGCTCAGCGAGCGCAACGTCATCCCGGGCGAGGCGCTCGAGCCGGGCCCGGACGGGGTGCCCGAGCCCGGGGACGAGGCCTGATCAGCGCAGTTTGATCTTACCGCCGCCGGGGAGCCCGCCGGGTCCGGCACCGACTTCCGGCACGACGATGCGCGAGGCGGATTCGCGGCGCATTTCGCGCGCCTCATCGATGGCCTGCTCGATCGCCGCGCGCACCCCGTCGGAGAAGCTCGCGAGCGCCTCCGTAAGCGTCTCGCCCGGCAGCTCGAACGACAGGGGCAGCACACCGGCCGGCGTCAACAACTGGGTCTGGCCGGAGAACTGCACGGGACGGGAGGCATCCGGCGCGCCGTCCTTGCTCACCGGCGTCAGGCGCCGAATGGTGCCGGCGCGCCGATCGGTGAAGATCTCCTCGCGGTAGAGGTTATTGGCGTCCAGCTCGATTTCAGGGATGTCGTTCGTGTCGGCCATCGAGGCCCTCGCAGGCGGTGGGTGAACCCAGCCATTCTACCAGCGCTTCGACGAAAGGACGGTCTGCCTCGAGCAGATCCGCCGCCGCGAGCGCCGCGGCGTCCACCCAGCGCAGCGCCTGCCCTTCGAGTCCGCGCGGCTCCCCGTCGTACTGCTCGACGAGCCACAGCGACAGCTCCACCACACGGTCCTCGTACTCGTGGGTCAGGCGCAGCCACGGCGAGCCGCCGCGCATCTGGATACCGAGCTCCTCGGCCAGCTCGCGCGCGAGCGCGGCCGCTTCGCTCTCCCCGGGGGCGAGCTTGCCGCCGGGGAACTCCCAGCGCCCCGCCATGGGCTTGCCCGCGGGCCGCTCGGCGATGAGCACCCGGCGGTCCGGGCCGATCAGCGCCGCGGCGACCACGGGGATCACGCGCATGCGCACCTCACTCGACGTTCGAGAGCGTTCCGTGGCAGTGCTTGTACTTCTTGCCCGAGCCACACGGGCACGGCTCGTTGCGTCCGACCTTGCGCTCACCGCGCACGAAGGGGCTGTGCGCGCCGTCCGGGTCCATCAGCGCTCCGGGGGGGGGCATCGCCCCCGGCGCCCCGTCGAACAGCGCCTCGAGCGGCTCGGCGCCACCGAACACGTCGGCCTCGGCATGCTGGGCCTGCAGGGCACGCATCAGGCGGTTGCGCCGCTCCTCTTCCTCGCGATCGACCTCCTCCTGCGTGCGCACCTCGATCTGCATCAGGGTCGAGACGGTCTCGAACTTCACCTGATCGAGCATGGCGCTGAACATCTCGAACGCTTCGCGCTTGTACTCCGTGCGGTAGTCCTGCTGCGCGTAGCCGCGCAGATGGATGCCCTGGCGCAGGTAATCCATCGCGCCAAGGTGATCACGCCAGTGCATGTCGAGCGTGCGCAGCATGACGTCCTTCTCGATATGGCGCATCAGCGAGGACTCGAGCCGCGTGGACTTCGCGTTGTAGGCGTCGTCGACGGCGCGCACCAGCCGCTCGCGCAGCGCCGGCTCTTCCAGCTCCGGCTCGGCCTCGAGCCAGCCCTTCGGGTCGACCGCGACGTTGAAATCGCGCCGCACGGCCTCGGTGAGCCCGTCGAGGTCCCAATCGGCCGCGACCGCGTGCTTGGGCAGGAACTGATCGATCAACGTGCCGATGGCTTCGGCGAGAATGCCGTGGATCGCCGCCGAGACGTCCTCGGTGGCCATGATTTCGGTGCGCTGCTGGTAGACCACCTTGCGCTGGTCGTTGGCGACGTCATCGAACAGCAGCAGCTGTTTGCGGATGTCGAAGTTGTGCGCCTCGACCTTACGCTGAGCTTTCTCGATCTGCTTGCTCAGCATCCCGCTCTCGATGACCTCGCCCTCCTTCATGCCGGCCATCTTCAGCAGCCGCTGCGTGCGCGTCGGGTCGCCGAAGATGCGCATCAGGTTGTCTTCCATGGACAGA
>JAPTUI010000676.1 GCA_028067895.1 Pseudomonadota bacterium
AGGTCCTGATCGCTCGTGGCGTCGTCGATCATCTGCAGCTTGCGGAAGAGCCTGCTCTCGAGATCCGGCGGTATACGCTTGGAGCGCGCATCCTCGATGAAGAATGCGCGCAGCCACTCGTCCCGGAAGCTCGCAATCACGTGAGCGGTCTCGACATGTCCCTATGTACCACTCTACGGGGCTACTGGCAACCCTGGCGAGCGTCCTCCTCGGGAAGGGCTCGACGTCGAGCGTTATCGCTTCGAGGGAACGCGGGGCGGCTTCAGGACCGCCGATTTAGGCTCGACCTCGAACCGCACCGGCTTGAGCCCCGAGAGCTCGTACTCGGTCAGGTCCGCTTTCGCAACGAACCGCTCCGCCGCAGCGTCACTGTGGAGGGACGGCATCCTTTTGAGGTTAGGAGCTTTCATTGAGCTGCCACGGCGGACGCGCTTTTTACCGTGGTAAAGATCGGCCTGGGCGACCCACTGGGTGGTGATTTCCGGAGCCTCGTCGGGGTCACGTCCAGCCCGGCGCGCGCGCTTTGAATGCACACGCATTGGCGGATACCACCGCTCGGCGCTACTCGACGGTCCAGCGCCCGTGGCGCCCGATCTCGTCGTGCATGGCATCCGGAGCCAGATCGAGCTCGTCCGGCCAGGTGACAACGCCGTCGACCAGGCGCACGTCCTCGAAGGCCTTCTGATCGGCGAGGCGTGAGAACACGCCCTGGAAGAACGACGGCTTGAACTGCATCTCGCCCTGGACGCCGTCGCGGAACCGCACAAACAGTGTGTGCGCCCCGATCACCTGTACGTTCACCACGTCCCAGTCCATCGCCATCACTCCAGCGGTTGAATCGACTTCGGCTGCTGCTTCCCGCGGCACAGCTCCCAATCCTCGAACAGCTCGGCGCGATGCGCCTGCGCCCACTCGCGCACCAGCGAGAACGCCCGGAGCGGTAGCTTTCCCTGGCTGACCTCCAGGGTCTGGATGTCGATCACGGCCTTGTATTCGCCGTACTTTACATGAAAGTGCGCCGGCGCATGATCGTTGAAGAACATCTGGATCAGGATCCCGTAGAAGGTGCTGATGGTCGGCATAGGAAGCTCCCGGAGGCTCGATTGTGGCATGGGGTCGAGCTCTCGGGGACCGACCCCGAGAGCTCGGCGAGTCATCGACGCGGTGGCATACGCGAATTCACCCTCGGCCCGGTCGGCGCGGCCGACACCGCTTCAGCTCCCGCACGAAGCGATCCAGGTCGCGCTTTGGGAGGTCTCCGTCGACGGCTTGCGCGATCCTTGCCAAGGCTTCGGCCTGCGGCACATGCTCGGGCTCGGCGAGCTCGATGACCAACCGCCCCTCGCTCACCTGAATCGTCACCGAGCGGCCGATGGTGAATCCGGCGCGTTTCATCCAGGCGCCCACCAGGTGCAGCATCGGGGCTGGAACCGGACGACCCTCCGGTCCGCGAATGTCTCGTCTGCTGGCGGTCACGGTATACCGACGCACCTCCTGTCCGGGAACGGATATCGGGGTGAAATCGGGAGAAATGCGGTCCTGTGCCGGCGACGGCGCCGGGATAGAGTGCGTATCAACCATGGTCGTCTACTCCAGGTAGGTGACTGTGGCCAGGCGCCGGACGGTGCGATCAACGCCGTCTGGCGCCGCTTCAGTGGCCTGGGGCGGGATTGCCCGAGTCAAAAGCCCCACGCCGCAGCGCAGCCGTCAAGGCCGCCGCGGTCTTCCGCGGCGCTCGAGAGCGCGGGTCCTCCCGCGCGAAGCCTTGACGGCGAGAACGGCGTGGGACAATGGGACGAGAGGCAAGCCCGCCTCCCCTCTGAGTGTCGAGTGGAGGGCTCACGGGCGATTTCCGTGAATTTTCCGCCCGCGCGGCGGAAAACGACCGCATAGGAAGCCCCAGGCGCCGCGATCGAGGGGGTGCCCGCTACCTGAGTATCCCCATTCCCCTGCCAACTCTGGTGCTTGATTCAGATTCGAGCGATTCTGGTGAAAGCCCAAGAAGCGACGCGCGCGGTCATGCCCATCACGCCGGACGAACTCCAGAGGCTCCTTGATGAGCCGATCTACAGTTGGGACGTATCGACGCTTCTTTCCGGAATCGTCGACTTTCTGGAATTCTCCGAACAAAACTTGACTTGGCAGCGCCGGCGAGAGATCCGGCGCGCGGAACAAGAAGCCGAGGAACTGGACTTCGGTCCAGACGATGCCCATCTGCTACCCGAAGCGCGCCGGCAACTGGTGGAGTCTGCGGAGCTGCGGTTCGATATTGGTCTGTCCCAGAGCGTGCGCTATGCCGGCGTGATCGCGTATGTCACGTCGATCGAGTGGTGCATGGAGCTTTTTTCCGCGCGGCTTTCCTCACCCTTGCCGAAGAAGCCGCGGTGCAAGAACAAGGCGGTCCACATCCTCGAGCACATCAACACAAAGCTTCCGCACCCCAGATCCGCGGAAGCGGGGACCCTCGAACACTTCGTGTTCGTTAGGAACTGTATCGCGCACGCCGCAGGTCTCGTAAATGCCTACAAGTACGCACAAGGCGTCAGGGACGCTGTCGCCGCATTGAACGGCTTCTCCATATCGAATGCCGCCGGACTCGGTGATCGTATTCACATAGCCGCCGGTGCCATCGATACCCTCGCCCGCCAGGCGCTGGACTGGATTCCAGCCCTCGACAGAGAATGTTCCAACAACGGCGTATTCAAGCCCACGCCACAGGCATGAACGACGCCGCGACCTTCTCGATCTTGTAGACCGGAAACCCCACCCGCATCCATCCCGGCTGCGAGGCGAACTTCAGAAACCCCGTGCGGTCCGGCAGCTGCTCGATCTCCGCGGCCATGACCGCGAGCTCCGTCGTCGTCTGTTCACTGTGGCCTTTGGTGTCGTGTCCGCTGCCGAAGGTGGGCCCGCTCGAGCGGCTCCGCGAGCGCGCGAAGCGCACCACCTCCCGCTCGCCGATCAGGCGCGAGGCGTACTGCGCCGTCCCACCGCCCTCCGAGGCCGAGCAGCGCAGGATCAGCGTGTTGCCGCAGTTCTCGATGATGGTCTGCGCCGGTCCCTTGCCGTAGTTCGTGCTCGCCTGGGCGATCGACTGAAGTCCGAGCACGCAGCGCCCGCCGCACTTGCGCAGGCGCGTGAGCGCATCCGGGAGGCCGTTGATGGCGCCCAGCGCATCGAGCTCGTCCACCGCGAACCAGAGCCGGTGATCGCCTTCCCCGAGGCTCAAGGTCTGGAAGATCGCGAGTCGCAGCCAGATCGAGAGCAGCCCCTTCAGCGCCGAGATCTGATCGGCCTGGTACGGGAGGAAGAGCACCCCCCGCCCCGCCTTGATCCACTCTCGCACCGAGACGAGAGCGCCCTCCTGCCGGCGCACGAAGTCGAGATTCTTCACCGCCGCCGTCACCGTCGAGCGCGCGCCCTGAAAGAGCTTGTCGCTCCCTTCCTCCAGAAACGGCGCCGCCGGCGTTCCGGCGACGAGCGCCAGAAGCTCCGCCTTCGGGGCGGCGACCAGCAGCCGGTACAGTTCCCCGACATCGCGGATGCCCACGGCCTGCGCTTGACCCGTCACCGCCGAGAACAGCGTGCGCGCGAAAGTGGTCCAGGTGGGATCC
>JAPTUI010000578.1 GCA_028067895.1 Pseudomonadota bacterium
GCAGCAGCTTCGCTCGCTGCTAGCCTCCCTCGCAGCTTCGAGCGCCAGCCGTAGAATGTCTTCTCGTTCAGCTGCTCCTGCCGGCAGAATACCGGCACCGACAGTCCGCTGCGGGCCTGCCGAGCCACCCGCTCCCGCCACGTCTCCTCACCTCGCCGCAGAATCATCTTGTGCATCGTTCGCTCCAGTCAGCAACTACTGAAGCGCCATTCTCAGCATCTACGCGCGAGACGGAAGAACGCCTTCTGGTTATCGCTTACTCAGCAGCGACGTTGCGGCCACTGTGCGGCTGCACACCCCGAAAAGGCTCTGGGCGCACTTGTAGGTCTGTACACCGCCCGGCTGAACGAGCGAGACGCTGAGATGCGCCACGCCGACGCCGGCGAGCAGAAATCCGGTGGCGTCCCCGCCGAATGGGGCCCTGAGCTCGCCATCGACATCCGCCTCCGTCAGCCCGCCTGAACCAGTATCAGGGCCGAACGTACCGCCTTGCGTCGCCGCCCGCAGCGTATTTGAGATGTCGAAGTGATCGTACTCGAAGTCCGTGCGCACCGCGAACCAACGCTCATAGCGCGGCCGCCAGGTAAACCCGCCGCCGGCGGACCAGCCGCTGCGCAGGTACGAGGCGATCGAGCCTTTGAGGAAATTCCCGCCGACGTTCACGTGCCAGCGGAACGTCGTGTGCTTGACCGGCTTGACCGGCTTGGCGTCTGTGGCATGCCCTACCGCGCTCATGCCGACTAGCGCAGCTGCGAGCAGCGCAGTGATGAATGAATTCCCGAAGCGATTCCGACCCATGACCTAGCTCTCCCTATCTCTAGTGACCTACAAGCGACCCGACACAACCTGTCAGCGGTACGTGTTTTGATCTCTCATATTGTTATTTTATCCGGGCAGTGCATTTCATGCCGGGGAGAAATCCGAGAGATTGTCGGAAATTATCTTCAAGTTTTCCGAATGCGTGCTCGGTATCAACACAGAGCCGACAGGCGGATTGCGACACACCGGTTGATGTCGAAAGATGATCAAGAATCTCGACCGCGCCTTGATCAGCCGGCGGGCACTATCTACGACTTGGGGCCTCAGCCTGAATCCCGCTCGCACATGCGCTCAGGGTGCTTTGCGGCGAACGCTTTGAACGACTCGATGCGCGCTGCGACCGCCTTGGCATGCTTCGGGTCGACGAGTGCGGCGTAATAGGCCGTGAGCGCAGTCAGCGCCCGCCTGTCCTTCGCGCGGAAGATGAATACCGGCTCATCGTCCGGGATCGGCTGGCCCGTGCGGCGGTTGACGATCCGTCCATCGCGCACGTCGTATTTTGGCTCCTGCGACTCTCTCATGAGACCTCCGGGTTTTATACGCGCTACCGCGACCCCTTACCCTACTGCGCTACTCGGTAATTCCACGATGCTGGGCTCGAGCGCAGCCATGACGGCCCGGTGCACGTCCCATCCCTGCGGCGCATCGCTCTCGTAGGCGCCAGGATAGACCGGGATGGCCGGCGCGACTCCCTCGAGCAGTTCCCGATCGCTTCGGCGCCCGACCACGATGCACGCGTGTCGATGGCGCGTACACATGACACATAGCCGCCCGGCCTCGAGGTGAAACTCATCCGGCCGGTTGAGCCCGGCCAGTGGGTGCCAGGCGACCGTCAGGTCGAACTCGAGCCCCTGGAGCTGATTGGCGGTGTTCACGATGACGCCAGGAAGCCCCGCGGCATCGCAGAGCGCGCGCAGCAGCAGCTTCTGGTCAGTGTGTGCCACCGCGATCGCGATCCGTTCGGGCATGAGGGCGACGCCCGCGGGATGCCTCTCGCACATTAACGTGCAGCCGCGCGCAAAAAGTCGCACGACGAGATCGACGATTGTCCGAGCAATCTCGGGGTCGGCCGCGCGGGTCTGCGCGCCCGGCAGTTCGCAGAGCGCCCAGCCTGCCTTCGCCGCCGTCTCCAGTGTCGCATCGAGCGCCGCGGTCCTTGAGGAAACCGCATGGGCCGCCCCGAGCCTTATTCGTCGCACGCCCTCGGGCACCGCAGCGCCGAATAGGTGAGAGGCTGGATAAAAATTCCGCATCACCGGCACAGCGCGCCCATCACATCGGCGCGTGATAGGAAATCGGTGCACCCGGGTGCAGGGATGATGTGCGAGCAGCACGCCGACCGCGGTATTGAGCGGATCCTGGGCGAGTCCGCGCCACTGCAGGCCTTCGGGCACGGTGCTGAAGGGATGGATCTGCCCGCCGTCCCCGACGAGCAGGTGCCGCGGCGCGAGATCCGCCACAGCGAAGTACTGCGTGGAGTCGACCTGGAAGCTCTCGTCCATGACGAGTGCGTCCCGGACGCCGAGCGCGCGCACGGCGCTCGAGCGTGGATGGTGCGCATCGGCGAGCTTACGTACGGTGCCTACCACGACGTCCGCCCCATCCGCCTCGTGAGGTTCAGTGGCAATCTTGACGTTCTCGAGCGCCACCGACTCGGGCACCTCGATGCTGCGGGCCGGCACGTAGGCTATCTTGTGGTGAGGGGCGCTCTGGGCAATCGCGCGCACCAGGCCAAATACCTGCTCGTTGGTCGGCGCGCACACTGCGGCACGGATCCCACGCCTGCGGCATTCGGCAACAGTGTCGACAACGAGCCGACTCTTGCCGGCGCCGGCGTCATCGGGGTCGTGGGCTTTGGCATTCTCACCTTCGTCGGCGAGCACCTGGCGGGCACCGGCTCGAACGCCGCCAAGCTCACCGCTGTGTACGCCATGGCGCTGATGGAGCTCTGGGAGCTCGCTGGCCTCATTCAGGCGGCCAGCATTCCAGGTCTCCTCAAGCTCGCACTCGTCATCGCGGCCTACGCGGGGCTTGCGCTCATGATCTCAGGCGGCGGCATCTCCGGCCTGTTCTCGCTGCGGAGTATGCCCGCCGGCGCACTCGTCCTTTCCGGCACGGCCTGCTGGATGTGGTACACCGTTTTATTTCGGAAATTTCAAACCTGGTCGGTCCTGAAGTTCTCAGCGATCACCTTTCTGCTCGGCACCGCAGCGTTCGCGCTCATCGATGCGATTGCGATCGGCGCGCACGTGCTTCCCGCCCCGAGCATCGATGCGATCCTCGCCGGGTCTCCTGCGTACCTCTATCTCGGCATTCTCGCCGGCGCCGTGCCGCTGATCCTCTGGAACCGCAGTGCCCGGGTGATCACTCCGGTCAATGCACTGATGTTCATGAGCGTAGGGACGGCCGTCACGGTGGTCATCGCCGACCACATGAGTGGCTATCGGCAGAACGGTGCGGCGATGATCGTAGGTGGCATCGCGATGATCTTCGCTATCGGGGTCTACAGTGCGCTGCAGTACCGATCCGGCCTGAAGCCGCGGCCATCGGTTGAGCGAACCGGCCGGCAGAGATGTACCGCAGCACACTCCACGCCGACTGCGGAGTCACTGTTTCGGTAGTGTGTCTACCTTCGGCGCCCGCGGCGGGGTCATGCCCGAGGGGGTGATCCGCCCCGGAGCGACGCGCACGGGCTTGGTGAGCCACGCATTGATCCGGCTCACCTCGGGCGGGTAGAGGGTACCGGCGGCGAGCTGCAGGGCGATGAGGCTGTCGATGTAGTTGTAGCGGCTGG
>JAPTUI010000532.1 GCA_028067895.1 Pseudomonadota bacterium
GATCTTGATCCCAGGGATGATGGTAGGACGGTACTGGCCGCCATCTCTGCGCGGCTAAACGGTATCGTAGAAAGAGGAGATCTCGTATTGTATAAAGTGGTTTAATGGTAGTGTATAGGCCGGCTGTATGGTATTGTTGATGGCGAAGCGCGAAGGCGACGGCCGGAGTCGAGCCACCAATCACCCATGACCGATTACACGCAGCGGATCGTCGATGATGAGCTCGACGAGCTTCTCCCAGAACTCGCCGCCATCGCAATTGAGGGCCCCAAAGCGGTGGGCAAGACTGCGACAGCCGAACGCCGCGCGGCCACCGTGCATCGCCTTGATGTGCCTGAGATCAGGTCCATCGCGGCTGCGGACCCGACGGTGTTGCTCACCGATCAGCCGCCGATCTTGCTGGATGAGTGGCAGCATGTGCCGGCGATTTGGGACGCCGTGCGCGCGGCAGTCGATCGAGATCCGACCCCAGGCCGGTTCCTCCTTGCCGGATCGGCAACGCCCACAAAGCCGCCGAGCCATTCGGGGGCGGGCCGGATCGTGAGAGTCCGCATGCGCCCGCTCAGCCTGGCCGAGCGTGGCCTGGGCGAGCCAACCGTCAGTCTCAGCGCGCTGCTTCGCGGCGCGCAGGCGAAGGCAGAGGGCCACACAAGGCTCGGCCTCGCCGAGTACGCCCACGAAATCGTCGCCTCGGGCTTTCCTGCCATTCGGCGACTGTCAGGCCGGGCGCTGCGTGCCCAGCTCGACGGTTACCTCGAACGAATCGTCGACCGGGAATTCGAGGAGCAAGGGTACACCGTCCGGCGGCCACAGTTGCTCCGCCGCTGGATGGCGGCGTTCGCGGCGGCCACAGCGACCACCACCTCGCTCGAGAAGATTCGCAATGCCGCCGCAACGGGGGCTGAAGAGGCTCCGGCGAAAACGACGGTTATCGCCTACCGCAATGTACTCGAGCAGCTGTGGATCCTAGATCAGCTTCCCGGTTGGATGCCAACGAAGAACCACCTGAGGCGCCTCACGCAGGCCCCTAAGCACCACTTGGTTGATCCCGCACTGGCTGCTCGACTGCTGGGCGTCGACGCGGGGGCGTTGCTCGGCGGGATCGCCGCGGGTGCCAAGCTCGTGACGATCGCACCGACGGCCGCGTGGCCGCGGGACGGCACGCTTCTCGGGCAGTTGTTCGAGTCGCTCGTTACGCAGTCCGTACGCGTCTATGCTCAGGCCGCAGAAGCCCGCGTGTACCACTGCCGCACCTACGATGGCCGGCGCGAGATCGACCTCATCGTCGAAACAGGCGACCACCGTGTGGTTGCGCTTGAAGTCAAGACGAGCGCGGAGGTGACGGACGAGGACGTGAACCATCTCCTTTGGCTCCGCGACCAAATCAGTGCCACTTTGACGGACATGGTGGTCATCACAACCGGCAAGCACGCGTATCGACGACAGGATGGTGTCGCGGTCGTCCCGGCAGCGCTCCTCGGTCCCTAGCAGCCGCTCGGCTGGGACGCTGTGTGCCATAGATTGCGGTACGTTGCCTCACGGAGCCCCTCGTACCGCGAAATTTCGCACTTCAAACGCACTTGCCTCTCAAAATGGATCCAAACTACTGATTTGTTGGGGCTCTTCCATGGGTTCGATTCCCATCACCGGCTCCACGCCCTGAGCAATGCCAGGCAAGCCGCGGCAACAGCTACGGAGGCAACTTCCTGATCGCTTGGAAAAATTCGCGGGGCCTGCGCGCGGACCCGGTCCCGGATCGTTGCCCTCGGCGGCCCCTCATTGCCCCGGCCTTCGCACGTAGCCTCGCACTTGGCTTTCGGCTCCGATTCCAAGTGCGAATTGGGGGCCGCGATCACCAGCCCCGAACTCGTCGCCAGCCTCTGGCTGCGAGACCGAATGTGAAACGGGATTTCCGCAGTCGGCCAAATCCGGTCTTCGGACGGCCCGGTTCGATTCATCCGAAAGCGGTCATCGAACGGCGCTGCTCACGGTGAGCACGATCGAGGCCGCTGCCGCCCGGCGACGCTGCAGGGCGGCATTCCCGCCCGATGTGAGACGGGAATGGACTCATTCCGAAGACGCAGAGCTTCGACTCAAACTCGCGGGAGAGGTGCGGATCACGTGGTTGCTGCTCGACATGCGCGGTCGATTCGTGCAATGGAGCATCGTGCGCGCAAGATTAGGTCTCGAGGGTGGATGATTCCTGACGGAGTGAAATGGGTCGGCGAACGCAGGAATGGACTGACCCCATCGAAGGCCCTCCAAAGCGGCCCGGTGCAGATGCGAACTCCAATACAGCCCTCGCGTTAACTGGCTAGACGGCAACTCCGAACCTCCGTTGTCGGCCGGACGCAGGCCGGCTTGCTCGAACTGCCACATATCCTTACTGGGGCGCGCTCGATCGTGCACCAATCGGGCGCCATGGGCGTCTAAGACGAAACAGCTCGCATCCGGTGGGATTCTCACCCTAAGTATGCCGAGCGTTCACGACTGAATGTTTCAGTTTGCATCTCCTGAGCGCAGTGCATCGGGCGATCCGCGCGATAAATCAGGAACGTATGACAGCCTAATCACATCATCGGCGATCAGATCGCCGCCCACGAAGTGCAGCGGCGGTCGGTAACCGGCGAAGAATGGCTGGCCACCGCCGAGCACCACGGGACGGATGTAGAGTCGATACTCATCGATAAGACTGGCCTCGCTCATACTTTGAGCCAACACTGGCCCGGCAACGTGAATCTCGCCGTCCCGCTCAGCCTTCAGCCTGCATAGAATCTTCTCGACGTCACCCGCGACCGGCGTGGCGTTCGGGCCAACGGACTTGAGGGAGCGCGACACGACCCACTTCGGCTGCGTCTGCCACGCCGCCGCGAATTCGCGGTCCTCCGCGTCCCAATCAGGAGAATCTTCGTCCCAATAACGCATGATCTCGTATGCGCGGCGTCCGTAGATGAGGCCGGTGAGACCGCGTACCTGTGCGGTGAAGTGACGGAAGACCGCCGGCGCAGGCGGCCCAAGCTTCATGTGGTCGGCGTAGCCATCGAGGGACTGCATCAATGCGTAGACAAAATTCGCCATGTTGCAAGTCTCCAGTCATCGGGGCTACCGCGCCTTGGTAAGCACGCGCCACGCGATACGGGACACCACTTCAGAGGACTGGAACTACGAATCCCGCATCAGCTCGGCGATGACCCCGGCCATCTTGTCGAGGATCTGGCGCATGCCCTCGGCGGCGCCTTCCTGCTCTTCCCGGGTGGCGGTGGGATCGTTGCGCTTGAAAGTGAGCCGAGTCTGGTTGCTGCCGAGTTCCTCGAATAAAATCTCGTCGATGTTTCCTTCACGATCCTCGGCTGGGAAACCATAGTGCGAAGGGTTGACGCGGTTGCCCTCGGCATCAGCGAAATACCAGAGCCAGACGATCTTCTCGAGGGGAACAATCTCCAGAAATTCGCCACCGTTGTAGAAGTCTTGGCCATCGGGTGTGCGCATGCAATAGGTGAAACGGCCGCCGACGCGCAGGTCGATCCGACAGACGGGGCAGGTGAAGCCCTTTGGACCCCACCACTGCATGATGTACTGGGGATCAGTCCAGGCCTTCCAGACTAGCGCGCGCGGTGCTGCGAAGACACGCGTGATGATCTGGGTTTCATTGGCGTTGCCGCGCGCGGCGTGTCCCGGCGTGGCGCGATTCGGTGTGGCTTTCTTTTCGGGCATGACCAGTCTCCTCGTTCTTCATTTCCTGTAGAACTGCGTCAAGTCTGTCTAGGCTCTCTTCCCAGAGACGTCGGAAATCTTTCACCCAGTCGGCAACGGCTTCAATGGCAGTGGGACTGAGGATGCAGACACTCTCTCGGCCGTGCTTTTTCTTGACGACGATGTGCGCCCGGACCAGGCACGCGACATGCTTCGAGATCATCTGCTGGGAGAGATCGAAAGGCTCGGTGAGATCGCGGATGGTTGCCGGGCCATACGCAAGCTTGTGCACCATGGCGCGGCGCGTTGGGTCAGATAAGGCTGAGAAAGTTAGGCTAATATTATCCACAACCGTACGGTAGTGAATATGGCCCATGGTGTCAAGGAAGTCTTGGAAAAACTCCACGTTAAAGTCATCGCGTCGGGACGTGACCGGTCCGCGCGCTCGCGGGAACCTACGATCTCTAAATCTCAGTCGGACTCCTAGCACCTCTCCGGAGTAACGTTATCTCGAGTTCGGGGGGCGTCGCCACCCATCCGATCGCTGTCAACCAAAGCCCGGACTGCCGACTGTACGATTCGAGTCGCTCCCAGACGAGACAGACGCCCATCGCTGGTGAACGCCTCGTCAGAGATTACGCGGAAGGCTCGAGCTACTTCACCCGGCGCGTTTGATCGGAGATCGCAAGAATCGAGGATGCCGCTCATATGCAATACTAACCGTACTCACCTGATCGACGGGTTCGTAACGTTCGACGCAGCACCCGCCCAATGCCACAGGATGCTGGATCGTGACGGAATCACGACGAATCCTCACCCTTGGAATGCACTGGTCTCCCCGAAAGGCTTGAAGGAACCAATGCGCAGGGGATCACCTATGGACGCGATTGCCCATACCCGTTCCGGTCCCGTGAGATTCGGATCAATCTTCGGAAGCCAAATGATGTTCGCACGGGTGATTTCCTGGAAGGGGACGACTGAGCATGGCTTACTCAGTACCCCGGGGGTCATGATGGACCAATAAGCGTCATTTCGGACCATCGGGTCCGTTCGCTCCCACGCGCACCGTCAGAGATTGCGCGGCGGTGCCAACCGGCCCCTGCGTGTCGCTCAGGACGGATAGCGTCTCACCCAGTCCGGTCGGACCGAAGTTGACCCGGGTATCGAACCCGACCCATCCTGCCCCGGGTTGACGAAAGAAATGCACGGTGAGATCCACATTGGGGAAGAAGACTCGGTTGGGGTGTTCCCGCGCCACCAACCCATTGGCAGTGTCCACGAGCTTAAGAAAACCCGCGACGGGCGGATCAATTTCCCCTGACACCAATGGGTACCGTGTTCGAATCCAGCTCCGTCCACAACCCGGGCGTGCGCTTACGTCCTGACGCGCTTCCAGTGACTCAATGAAGCCGCCGCCCCATTCCAATGGGAGGGCTCGAACGCGCATCTCATCGGGTGGCGGCAACGGCGCCCACTCGGTGCCCTGAACGTGTGCGGTGTCTGAGCATGCGAGGCGCCAGATGCGTGCTCGAATGCTCGTCCGAGCACCATGACGCATATTCGCCTCGATCAATTCGATCGAGCGCCCGGGGCGCACGACGTCGACGTCGATGCTGAATTCACCAGAATGAATGACCCCCAGCACATCGACTGACACCCGGGACACCAATTTGTCGCTCGGCAGGCGACGCTCCACCTCGGCCAAAACGAGGCCAGAGGCAGGCGCCAAATGCTGCTCGCCAGGTTGCCACGCACCCTGGGAATGCAAGGTCGATACGAACCGATGTTCGCCGAGACGAACATAGAATGCATCGGGATATGCCTCGCCCGAATGTCCGAGGTGAAGATTCGCAGATGCTGCCATGCCTTGAGTTTACCTCGTTCGCCTGCCGCCGAGGGCGGGGGAATCAGATGCACGACCTTGCCCTCGCCGCCCCTGCGACGACTGGCGCGCGTTCGACGCTACTGCCCACTCCCTCAATTCGTGAACGTCAGGCGGCAAGCGGATTCTGTTGGTACTATTTCGCAACGGCGCGCAATGGGACGGTGCCAATCACGGCGCAGCGGCCGACATGAGGATGCAGCAGATGATTGATCATTACTCTGATCACGCGGCCAATGAGCGCACGTTTCTCGCCTGGGTGCGCACAGCGATCGCCGTGATGGCGTTTGGCTTCCTCGTGGCGAAATTCAATCTGTTCCTGAAAGTTGCAGCGCAATCGCTGGCCGGCGCCCACGGTCGGAGAGTATCAGTCCCCGGCGGGGGATTTGGCGACGTGGCCGGACTGACATTGATCATTGCCGGCACAGCCATGGTTGCCATGGCGGCAGTACGGTTTATTCGAACTGGGCAGGCCATCGAATCTGCGGAGCGGCGACCCGGCGGCGCCCGCATGGACCTCGCCCTCTCGGCGCTCATGGTGATCCTGGGCGTGGCACTTGCCATCTACGTCTCCCATGCTCTACTCGCATAGTGGCCGCCCGTTGGCTGCCGCTGCAGCGGCCGACGCGGCTTCCGCGACTGCGCGATGGCTGATCCTGACCTCGGTTCCACCGGATCTGCGTGCTGATGAGTCGAGGGCTGCGGCTGACTGAATCTCCAATGGGTGAGCAATGCGATTTGGACTCTTCCCGCCCTCAAGTCGCCCGTGTCCTGCGCGGTCGAATGCCGATCCTTCCCCGCAGTATTCCAGTCACCACAATGCTCCGGACGTTACCGAAGCGGCTCGAGCGTCCGCGTCCAACCGCTGCTCGCGGCCCACTGAGCCACACCATCTGACTTCTGAACGCGGCCCTCGTCTGGTCCGCAAAGTCACGATTCTGAATTGAGCGCCATCACCCGGTGTTCGGCGACTGAACGCTGCGCTGCCTCTATGATCTGCAGACCCGCAACCGCATCCTCCGGCAGGACCGGCGGCGGCGCTGCACCGCGCAGCATTGCGGCAATTCCCGCATAGAAATTCTGGTACGCACCCGGCTCGCTCCGTACGGAATGCTTGCGCGTCCCGTCCGTGACGAAGCCCCACGCATCGGGCGACTCGACGCCCCAGTCCGGACCGACGGGTATCTTCCCGCTTCTAAGCGCTGCCTCCTGGGGATCGGCGTCCTGTTTCACAAATGCCCCGTGTTCCCCGAGAACCCGCATGCGGGGACCAAAGTGCGCGGCCACGACACTGGCCCACAGGTGCGAGCGCACCCCATTGACGTGAGTCAGCGCCACAAACACGTCGTCGTCGGTCTGCGCGCCCGGTCGCCGAAGATCCAGTTCGGCGTACACCTGCTTCACGGGACCGAAGAGGGCCAACGCCTGGTCGATCAGATGGGTTCCAAGGTCGTACAACAGACCGCCTGCCTCATCGGACTCGCCGCGTTCGCGCCAACCGCCCTTCAATTGCGGTCGCCACCGCTCGAAGCGAGATTCGAAGCGAAAGATCCGCCCAAGAGTTCCCGCGTCGATCACTCGCCGAAGAGTCAAATATTCGCTGTCCCAGCGGCGGTTGTGATAAGGAATGACGGGCAATCCCTTCTCGCGGGCGAACTGAATGACGCGAAGCGCCTCCGCCGAGGAACGGGCAAAGGGTTTATCCACCACCACTGGCAGCCCCGCGGCAAGGGCATCCAGAGCAAGCGCCGCGTGATACCGGTTGGGCGTGGTGATGACGACGATGTCGTGGTCCGCCGCCTGCTCCCATAAGGACTTCACCGAGGCGATGATGCGCACCCTGGGGTACGTGCGTCCGGCGCGCCTCACGCGCTCTTCGTTTGACGTCACTATCGTGGCGAGCGTCATGCCGGGCGTAGCTGCGATCAACGGCGCATGAAAGCTTTCACCTCCGAGACCGAACCCGACCAGTGCCACACGAAGATTGCGCCCTGTGTTTTGGTTCATCATGAAACTGTAACTTTTCAAACTCGGACCTCTATCCTAATACAATTCCCGATCGTTCAGGCAGGCACCACTCCAGGCCGCGATCATCGGTGCGCCTCTGTTCAAGCCAGCGGCGACTCGATCGCAGTACGCAAACTTCGAGGCGTTGACCGAAGGCTTCGGTCAACGCGGACTGTCATACGATGCTGATGAGCCCATTGCGAGCTCATGTGCACATTCACCACGTCATGGGATACGTGGGAGACGCCCCCTCACGGCAGCGAGATCGTACTGTGCACACTCGGCATGCTCATCCTGCATCAGGAGACCGCCGACGGTGAGCGCCGCACGATCAGCCTGAGTCCTGGTGAGTATGCGATCAATGAGCCCGGCACATGGCATACCGCCGATGTCCCGTCCTGCGCGACCGCCGTCTTCATCACGGCCGGATGGGGCACAGAACACAGGCCACGCTCTGGCTCTGGTGAGGCGTGGCGAGGAGACAGAGAGCGCCGAAGCCACGGCTCGTGCCACACGCATAGCAGCCAGAATCCGCTGGACCTGCGACCGAGACTTCAAGCGCTGAGTCCGCTGCCCGGCTGGTCAGGATTGGGGGTGAACTCCATGGGCCTTATCGGCCTGAAGATGACGGTCTGCGCATGAAAGGATCGCATCACGGTCTCGCAGGGCAAGACGTGGATCAATAGGCAATACAGCGAGGTGACTGCTTTTGCAGCTGCGACACCTTCAGTGCAAGTACCTCGAATTAGCGAATCGGTTCTGAGTCCGTCGGAAGCGGCTGAAGGCGTCCCAGTTCCGCTAAAGCCGGGTTCCTACACCATTGCCTTGCGAGTAGTCGTTCATCGGCGTCAGCGGCCTGTCTCGCCACTCTCTCATGACAGTGCACTCGACCCCGCAATCATCCTGAATCCAGACCTAACGGTCGGAATGACCATTTGTCGTCGTATGCTCCCCCAGGGAGCCAAGGAGGTTTGTTTCGAGTCCTCGGTCATGCGGGATCACCGCTTGATGTTGGCAGTGAGAGTCCCAGCGTATCGGTACGCGACTCGCTATCGCTCAATCTCATCACGTGCCTGGCCGCGGGAATTGAGCAGCGAGAAAGTGATCCCATAGATGGTCGGAAATAACGGCGTGCTGCGCCATCAGCAGATGCGCCGAAGCGGTCACCGCATAGCGGGTTTTGGGGACATGGTCCGTAACGGCACGCTCGATCATTTTAGCCACGTCGTCAGGCCCACCGCCCAATTCGGCGAGCACACCCTTCTCATAGACTTCCCTCAGCGCGCCGGGGATCGTCGCGTCGAATGCCGCGTACGGCTCTTGAGTTTGAGGATCCGGCAACTTGGATATTGCGGCATTAACGAATCCTGAGCGGATGATGCCGGGCTCGATCATGATCACATCGATTCCAAAGCTCTTGACTTCGAAGCGCAGCACGTCGGAGAGGGCCTCCACGGCATATTTACTCGCGTGGCATGCCCCGAGACCCGGAAACACGAGCTTCCCGCCCATGGATGAGAGATTTACGATGCGTCCGCTTCCGGCACGTCGCATGCCGGGCAGGACCAGTTGCGCCATTCTGAGCAAGCCGAACACATTGGTGTCGAATTGTTCCCGAACCGCCTGGATCGGCAGCGTCTCCAGTGCGCCCGGCTGACAATAACCTGCATTGTTGATCAGTGCACCGACCGCACCGTCGGCCTGCTCAATGGTCTGCACTGCCTGGCGCATGGACATCTCATCCGTCACGTCTACAGGTAGCGTCGTGCAGCCCAGGTCACGCAGGTCGCGCAACGCTTCAGGATTGCGGGCGCTCGCGCAGACTTTGAATCCGGCCGTCACCAATCGGCGGGCGGTGGCCGCCCCAATGCCGGAGGAGGCTCCGGTCACCAAGGCGATTTTGCGTGCGAGCACGCCCATGGCTGGGCGCCGCAAGTCATTTCAACTGAAGATATTTGAGCCGCAAACGGATGCCGGCCGCATCCAGGCGAGTACCCAAGGGTTCTCCAAAGCGGTTCGGGCGCGTTGTGCAGGAGATCCGGCTCGTGCGACTCGGCGCTGCTTCGTTTGCGGGGCCTAGTCCTTGCCCGGGGCACCGCCGGAGCTTGCCATGTGAGCCGTCCCCGAAGACACTCGATCCTCGGGGAGTCACACGAGCTGCAGCGTGATGGCCTTCAGGACAGCCCTCGTGCGATCGCGCGTTCCGAGCTTGCCGAGAATGTCCGAGACGTAGTTTTTGACGGTCCCCTCGGCCAGGTGAAGCGTACGCGCAATCTCTTTGTTCGAGTAACCGCCGGCGAGAAGCTTCAGGATTTCGAGCTCGCGTCCCCCGAGATCGATTCGGCCGGCCTTCCCCGAACTGGCCGCCCCCAGACGCGGGTGGATCGGCTGGGTTGCAACGGGCGACAGCCATCGTTCCCCCCGCTGGGCGCGCTCGAGCGCGGCGACGAGCTCTTCGGAGGTTGCGCCTTTGAGCAGGAATCCCTGTGCTCCCGCGTCCACGGCAGCCAGAAGCAGGTCGCTCTCGTCGAATGTCGTCAGCATCACGACTGGAGTCGGGTTGTCTCGGTCACGAAGTTCGCGCACCATCGAGATCCCATCGAGTGCCGGCATCTGAATATCGGCGAGAATGACGTCCGGCGAGGCGACATCGATGCGCGCAAGGAGTTCGGCACCGCTGCGCGTCGACAGCACCACTTCGAAGCCGAGCCTTTCAAGCAATGCCTCAAGACCGTCGCGTACGAGATCGTGATCGTCCACGAGTGCGACTCGCATGTTCATGCTCGTGGCGCTGCCGGCACCATGACGTGCAACCTGTACCCTCCCTCGGGCGAAGCGTCAGCTTCCACACGGCCTCCCAGTGATTTGACACGCTCCTGCATTCCGCGAAGGCCGTTTCCAATTCGGCGTGGGTCTTTGCACGCACCGTCATCACGGACCTCGAGGTGGACCGCTTCGTTGTTCTGTGTCAGCGACACCCAGATGTTGCGAGCACGAGCATGGCGTACCGCATTGGTGATCCCCTCCTGTCCTGCGCGCACGATCGCGTCTGCGCGCTCCGCCGTATCGATGCGGACGCGTTTGTTGAGATTCAGGTGAATGTGCGGCGATGGAAATGCATCCGCAATACGTCGCAGGGCCTCGCGGACATCGATGCCGTCATTGCGGCGAAGGTTCGCGACGACGCTGCGCAGATCCGTGAGCAGCTCCGTAACCAGTCCACGCGAGATCTGCCACTCGCGTCGCTCTGACACCTCGTCGGCGTACCCCAGAACCTCCAAGTTTAATGCGAGCGCGGTAAGGCGATGCCCCGCTACGTCGTGCAATTCCCGCGAGACCCTCAACCGCTCTCCGTCGCGCGCCGTCTCCGCAAGCAGTTCGCGGGTCGCCAGGAGTTGCGCGTTCACGTCGCGCAATTCGGCCGAGATGCGTTCCGCCCGGATGCGCGCCGAGGTCGTCAGGAGCGCAAAGGCTTGGAACGTCCCGTAAACTAGGAAGGTGAAACTCGGCCCATTGAGGTGCCAGCGAGTGATGAGCTCGGCCAGAAACGCGATATTCAGCGCGCCGAGAATTGCGACGGCCACGGCGGGGCGATACATGGCGCCGATCATGGCGGCAATGACGACGAGCAACGCCGGTGTTGCGCTCGAAGGCCCGAGCGACAGCAGGACAAGCGCGGACGCCGTCGTCACTGCCAGGGACGAGAGGTTGAGTGCGGAGGTGGCGCTTTGTCGGAACGCCTTGGCACGCGCCCCGAACGCGAATAGAAACGAGATCATGCACAGCGTCGCAACCCATCGGAGCTGCGGCGTGCGCAGAAGCGCCGAGACGTGTCGAGAATGCCACAGCTCGAGAGCCACCAGGGCCCAAATCAGGTAACCGGCCACCGACAGGGGCGTCGGCACGAGACCCGAAGTGAGGCGGGCGGAGCGCATGCGCGACGATAGCCGCACTGCGGCAGGTGATTCAAGGCGGGGACGCGCGGTGACATTCATGATGCTCGGCGCGTGACTTCTGGCACTGGCGTCGAGAGGGCGGCCGTGCACAACATTGGGTTACGGTCGTCGGGAGAATGCAAGCATGCACCTCGGAACGTTCTATCAATACTATTTCTATGCCATATGGCTTCTCGTGGTCGCCTTCTGGGTGGCTCGTGCCCGAGACGTGAAGGTCACGGCGCGGCGCCAGGCGAGGCTGCCGCGGGTCGTGAATCTGACGCTCATTTGCGGTGCAGCCGCGTTATTGGCCGGCCCGTTCGTTTCAGTCGCCTGGCTGACGGACCGCGTCATTCCCGTCACGCTGTGGAAGGAGTACTGTGCCGCCGGCGCCGGCCTGACAACTCTCGGTGCGCTGCTCATGATCTGGGCGCGCATTCATCTCGGCCGCAACTGGAGTTCCGTCGCCGCCGTCAAGGTTGACCACGAACTCGTTACCGACGGCCCTTACCGATGGATGCGCCACCCGATTTATTCAGGGTTGCTGCTGGCCTTCATCGGAACGGCTCTCGCCATCGGACAATGGCGGGGCGTACTGGCCGTCGCACTGGTACTCGTCGCGTTCCTGCAGCGGATCGTCATCGAGGATGAGTTCATGCGGGAGGAGTTCGGGGCGGTGTACGAGTCCTATTCCCAGCACGTACGCGCATTGGTGCCGTGGGTGATCTGATTTGCCGTCGTCCGATGCCGGCGCGCGTACCGGTTCTTCGTGGGCTGAGACGCATGGATGAGCGCCGTGACGGGGCGCACTCCGAGTGATGGATGCCCGGCCAGCGTGTACTTGGTCCCGGCCATCGGGGTGCAGTCTGGCGCTGTACCGGACCCGATCGGAGCCTGCGCGCATCGGAGGGAAGGCTTGCGGCCGCCGGCGAGCAAGGGCGGACACATCCGCAGAGTCAGCGTCACGACACCGCCGACTCCGCGATTCAGGGATATCTCCTGCACCCCCGCGTTCACCCGAAGTCCGAGAATCGCCCCCCCCAGCATCGATCCGACGTCTTTGGAATCGGCGGTCCGCCGACCTGCTAGCCGCCGCATACCTTGAAGGTCAGGACTGTGTAGTGCGGCGGCATCACCTTTGCTGCGAGCGGGCGAACCGGACGGTCACTTTTGGCGAGATACCGTTTGAACCACCCAAGGATCGGCTGCGCGAGCTGCCGGTAGGCCAACGCCATCCGCACGTGCCCGAGCCCGGGATACATGCTCAGCTCGGAATCGGGGGTACGCGCCGCGAGCTCGTGCGCAGCTTTCGATCCGATGATCTGATCAGCGCCGCCTTGCAGGTAGAGTACGGGTGCGCGGATGTCGGCGACGGCTTTGATCGGGGCCGCGTCGGCCAGGCTCACCCCGGCCATGCGTCCCGCGGCCCGTTCCGCCGCCCTCCAGGAACTGGCCGGGATGAAGTGCGCGTACCAGATGAAATGGTCGGCAAATCGCGGGATGACCGAGGTGGCGCGCGCGTAGGGGGAAATCGCCACGACGGCCGCGAGATGCGCAAGATTCGGCGCAGCGAGCAGCGCGGTCGCCGCCCCCAGCGAATCGCCGAGCAGCCCCAGACGCCCGCGGATCAGACCCTGCGCACGCAAGGCGGTGACCAACTGGACGAGATCTTTCGATTCGATCGCCCCGTAGGTGACATACCGGCCGGTGGAGCGCCCCTGTGCACGCAGGTCCACCAGGATGCTCTGGTACCCCGCCCGTCCCAACAGCAGCGCCCATGGCAACATCGAGAACATCCCATTGCCATCCCCGGGCAACAGGATCACCGTGCCTTTCGGCGGCTGGGTGCTGCGCAGCTCGGCAATCGAGGCGCGGTAACGCTGCAGAATGGCCGCGGGAACAGCGCCAGGGAGAAACGAAATGACAACCTGGCGTCTGGCCGCAAGTGCCTTCGCCTGCGCATTCGTCATATGGTGTTCGCGGAGCCACTGCATCCTCCACACTCGACCCTGTGACGCGAGGAGGGTCCGTTGTGCGTGGCCGGTGAAATTGGTCGTCTCGCAGCGTCCGCCATCCGTCTTGCCGAACGTCATCGAATAGCGCCCGGGTGGAATGACGGCGACTGCGAGGCGGGCGGGCGGCGGCCCGACCGCCACCATGCGCCGCTCAGCAATATAGGCGTCCAGATCCTCTTGGAAGAATTCTGACGCGGCACGATTCTTTCCGGCCAGATCCTGCAGGAAGCTGTCACGCTGCGGCGCGACGATCTTCGGCGCAATAACCGACGCGCATCCGCCGATCAACGCAGCTGAACACAGCATGCCGAAGACCCTGCACATCCTCGCGGTGTTCTTCTTCATGTGCAGCGAGGGTAACATGAAATTACGCGCAGAGAACACGGTCGCATCCGGCAGGGATCGATGTTGAGGAGCGAGGTTCCCGGTCAGGAATGAGGCAGGGTGCATCAGGGCTGGTGGACCGGAGAACGGCGTCAGATCCGCGTACGTCCTCTGCGAGCGGATGAATCAGGTTGATTGCAGTCGGGGCAGCACTCGGGGTGGCTGGTGCCGAGCCGCCGGGTTTTGCGAACCATCCTTGCGGAAACCCCGCACCCGACATGAACGGCGAGTGGCTTACACTGCGGTGCGGATTCACAGCGTCTCGCCGCCGCGGCGGGGGAAAGCCAAGGCATGAGCGAAACAGGAACACGGCGCCTGCGCAGCATCACGTCGGACGCCCGAGTGAACGGGTTACGGAACGATCGAGAACGCCGATGATGCGATGCGAAGCGCGGCGGGGCCGCCTGCGCCTGAGGCCAAGCGGTGTACGGTGGGCGCCGGTCCTCCTTGCCGTTCTGGCGGGTATATTCAACGCCACGGTCTCGGCCGAGCCGGTTCCGGACACCTGTAGGATTCACTACCCGAGTGATGCGCGCATCCCGTGGACGTGCCTGCGCATCCGACGCCAGACGGACGTGAAACAGCTGTTTGGCACGCACTGGCGAGGCGTTCTGCGGTTCAACCGCATCGACCGGCGGCACATCTACCCAGGCGTGCGCCTGAAGGTTCCAAAAGACCCCGCAGAAGTCGCCGATTTCACACCGCTGCCGCGGAGGTATCCTGCGGCCGCCGGGATCCCCAAGTTCATTCTGGTCGATCTCACCGAGCAATTCCTCGGCGCATACGACAACGGCAAGCTCGCGATGTCGTTTCCCATCACCTCGGGCGATAACGCCGTTGCCGAGCGCCGTACGCCGGTCGGAACGTTCCACATCACAGCGTATGACCGCCTGCACGTCAGTTCCCTCTACGACCTGGCGGATACGAACAAGCCCTACCCCATGCATTACGCGCTGCGCTTTCTCATCACGCTCAGCGGGGTCGCCGTCTGGATCCATGGCCGGGACGTTCCGGGGTATGCCGCTTCGCACGGATGCGTCGGGCTCTACGATGAGCAGATGCAGAAGACGTACTACGGCACCCCCCGCGATCCGATCCTGGAGGATGCCCGTACACTCTATGAGTGGGCCATCGCGCCGCATCCGGACGACGGGCGGTTCCACACGCTCTCGGACGGCCCGACGGTCGAGATCATCGGACAGGCCCCGAACTTCCCGTCCCGCGCGGCCAGGGTTGCGTCCAAGACTTCAAGGGCTCGGCCTCCCTCGCCCGCCAAACCCGGGTGCGGTCCGTAACGGCCGCATGGCGAGCTGCGAGTAACCGTCGCGCTCACGACCAGGCGGCACCAGGGTTGCGTTGCGGCCGATCGCCCCCAAGTCCCTTTCATCGAACAGGATACCGCCGGCGACGTAGGAGTCCGGCGGATCGACGCACCGAGCGCGAGCGACCCTGCGGGACAGGGGGGACCGGTCCGCACTAGGTTAAGATACCCATCGCCGCATACGATGCGGCGTTAAGGACACGCGCGAGAGCGCACACCGGCTGGGGATCTGGCCGAGGACTCGGGGAGGTGGGCGCGGGCATTCCAGTCCGCATCCGGCACGAAGTCATCGGGCCGCCTGCAATCCGATCGACAGAGGAGCCGTCGCACCGACGGCCCTGCGGGGCCGCGGCGGACGCGAACCTCTTGAATTCAACTGCGACGAACGAGGCGCACAAATCGGCCATGACGAAGTCCCAATCCCACACGCGGCACGCCGCGCTCTGGAGCGCCGCGATGCTGTTCGCCGGCGCGCTGACCGCTCACGCGGCGGCTGTCGCACCGCCGTCCATGCTGCAGCTGGCGCAGCGCATCCACGCCCAGGCGCCGAACATCGGCATGGCAGCAATCACTACCTCGCTCGAAGCGTACGTTCACGTCCGCGAAGAGAAGCTCACCGACAAACCGCTCGTGACGATCGTCGATTACTCGGTGTCGTCCGCACATCGGCGACTGGCGGTCGCGGACGTCGAGAGCGGCAAGGTGCTCTTCTACACTTACGTCGCCCATGGCAAGGGCAGCGGACTCACCTATGCCACCCATTTCTCCAATCGTCCTGGCACCGACGCCAGCAGCCTTGGGGTATTCCTCACAGCCAACACCTACTACGGTGAACATGGATATTCCCTGCGGCTGAAAGGGTTGGACCCGAAGTTCAACGGTGACGCGTACCAGCGCGACATCGTCGTCCACAGCGCATGGTACGTCAGCAAGACGTTTGCGCTGGCACACGGCCGCATGGGCCTCAGCTGGGGTTGCTTCGCGCTCAGCCGCAAGGTGGAAAGCGCCATCGTGCACCTGATCCAGGGCGCGACGGTGCTGGTGGGCTATTACCCGGACCCCCGGTGGCTGCATTCCTCGGCGTTCCTCAAGACGAGCGGCTGACGACCCCGCGATCGGACCAAGACTGACCGATGGAGCGAAGAATCACCGGTTTCCATACCGATGAGCACGGAGACTGGGTTGCGGATCTGGAGTGTGGACACACGCAACACGTCCGACACAATCCGCCCTGGATCAACCGCCCTTGGGTCGCTACCCCGCAAGGACGTGCGCAAACGCTCGGTAAGACGCTCAACTGCAAGACCTGTGACGAGACGGGTGTGAGCGTCTCGACGTAGCGCACGAAGTTCGCGCGGTACTACCCGAACTCGCAGCATTGTGACCACCGGATGCGTGAGCCGCATCGGTTCATGCAGGTGGGACATCCCGAGATGTTGGGTTAGAGGTCTCGGCGTGCGGGTCGAGATCCGGTTCCGGCGCCTGCATCTGCACACGCGTAATGGGCAGCGCCAGCTGTCCGCCGTGCTTGGCGATGATCTGGGCCGCGTTGAGTAGAACATCTTCCTGGACATCCAGGGATTCGCCCCACTGCACCGTTCCGGCAAAGCAATAAATCATGATGTCGAGGGAGTGAGTACCATAGTTGGTGAAATTCACCATCTGGCTCTGGCGATGATCAATCCCTGGGTGATGCTGCAGGTACGCCCGCAACTCTTTCAGGATCGCAGGCAAACGATCGATGTCGGCGTAGCGCACGGGGATGGTCTGTTGAATTCGCCTGGCCTGCATGCGCGGTGGTGTTTCGACCACGTACGTATTGAAAATATAGTTCGGAATGTAATACGGACTGGTATCAAATCCCCGCACGCGTGTCGAGCGCCAGCCGATGTGCTCGACGGTCCCGGAGATATTCATCGCCGGCAGGGTGATCCATTCGCCGATTTTGAATGGCTTGTCGAGATAGACCACCATGGCGCCGAAGACGTTGGACACGACGCCCTGGGCGGCAAACCCGATCGCGATCCCCGCGACACCGCCCACCGTGAGCAGACTGTCGATCGGGAAGTGCAGCGCGCGCAGCACCATGAGCGCGGTCAGCACCAGCAGTCCCAGTCGGGCCGCCTTGCCGATCAGGTCGTAAATCATCGGATCGAGTTCGTGCGCGCGCGGACGTCGGAGGCGCGGATACACCTCGAGTAGATTCCAGACCGCCCAGGCGACGACCAGGATGAGGGCGGCCTGGAGCGCCGGGCCGAGCGCGCGCGCAAGTGCGCGCGCATGAATGCGCTCGTCGACCAATACGGCGATGACATACGCGCCGCCGAGCAGAATCAGTGCCACCAGCGGGGAGAGCGTCGCGCGATACAGTGCCTCACGCATCGGTTCTGAGTGGCGGGCAGCGTGAGCGATCAATCGCCTGCCAACCGTCCTCAGCAATACTGAGAGCAGTGCGCTGACCACGGCGATGATGCCGGCATGCACCACCAGAGATTGATAAGAGCCGAACCACGTTGCAGAAATCATCGGCGAACCTCGACATCTCACGCCGCGACCACGGCGCCTTCACCTCGAGGCACGAGCGCTCGGTGCGCGGTTCTGCGCAAACAGATTCAGTGAGTCTCGCGCACGCGTCCGGCCGGTGCAAGGCAATGGGACGGCTCGTCTCGGCGTGGCGCGACGAAACGTCGGGCCGCTGCGACGATGCACGGCGGAGAATCGTGAGAGGATCGGATCAGCGGCAACCGGTCCCGTGCAATCTGCGCGGCAGGCACGAGCGGGAGACTTCGCCCCATGAGAGCGCAGCACAGCGGTATGCAATGCAATCGGCGCCAATCGGGCCGCGATGTCTATAATGGGTGCCGGGCAATGGCCCGCCGCTCGGGGACGCAGGAGACAGTGGCCCGATCCGCGCGACAGCCGCCGCTCGAACGAAGAGCCGCCGTCCGCCTATGGTACGCAGCGGCACGTGGTCTGATGACCTTCCGCGCCCAGACGAGGCAGTCCGTTGAGCGATTCAGGTTCCATCCACCCTCCGCGCACGCCCTTCGATGAGATGCGCGTACGAGCCCTGTTCGAATCATTCCTTCAGCGACTGCAGGATCCGGACGGCGGTCGGGCGTTGTACGCACTGCACGCGCCCGAAGCGCCGGTGCGATGCGGCGCGGGCATTGCCTCGGCACGCTCGATGACGGCCGAGGCCTTCGCAGCCACACATCGCGAGATCAGTGAGAACGGCGCGGCACAGTTACCCCGGTTTGTAGCCGGCCCGCTGCACGAGCATGACGCCGCCGCGCAAAAGCCGGTTGCGTGGTTCGAGGTTGAGGAGCATCTCGCTCAGCGCCGACTGTACGTTGCCCTCGGCATGCACGCCGTGGATGAGGAACTGCGTGTCGTGTGGTGCACGCCGTCCGAGCGGATTGTGCCGTGGTCGTTCGAGGATGGACTGCTGCAGTCACTCGCGGATTATCCGTGGCTGCGCCGGGGCGAGCCGGTGGCGGCGCGCGCGCTGCTCGATGCGGGCTATTTCCGGCGTTACTGGCGTCCGCCGTTGGCCATCTCGACGCTGCCGGATACCCGCTTCAGCTGTCAGATGAGCTCGGCATGTTGCCGCCACGACTACGAAATCACGTTGCCGAGCGAGGCGCAGCTGTTGATCGACGCGCTGCCCTGGGAGCGGCTAGCGCCGCAGCTCGCCGGCACACGCCTGCCGGTGCGCGACGACGGTACGCTGCAGCTGAAATCCCCCGAGGAGACCTGCCGCTTCCTCGGTCCGGACAACCACTGCCGGATCCACCAGACCCTCGGCCGTCAGCCGTTTGGCGCCTGCTGCGTCTTCCCGTTCTCGTTCGCGCGCACACCGGAGGGGATCGCAGTCGGGCTGAGCCCGATTTGCGGCAGCGCGCGACGTGGCCTGGGCATTGCCCCGCAGGAGCGGATCGAGGATCTGCGCGAGCGGCTGGTCCACGCCGAACCCCGCTCGAGCGAGGTCTTTCGGCTCACGCCTGAGCGCGCCATCCCCTGGGAGCCGTTCCGGGACATCGAAAAGGGTCTGTGCGATTGCCTGGCCGCTGAAGACCTCTCGCTGCGCCGCCGCCTGTACGTTGGCGCCCGTCTGCTCGGGGCGCTCGCCGAAGGCAGCCCGATCGAGGTTGCAACCTGGCAGGGCGAGTCCATCCCGCCGCTGCGGGAGGATCTGCGTGCCGCCATCCACGGCATGCTCGCCCGACTGCTCGGCTGGAATCGCTCGGTGCTGCGCGAGCTGCCACGCGAGATTCCGGCCGATCTGGCACAGCGCGAGGTGAGCGAGCCGGGAATGCTGGCCGGGATCCTGCGCAACACGCTCTACTGCAAGGTGTATTCGTATCCGCTCGATCTGACGAGCGCGCACAATTATCTGATCGTGCTGTACCTGCTGGCCCTGCTGATGCAAAGGGCGAGCGGTGGACCGCTGACGCCAAGGATGTGGCGCGAACTCGGCTCGCTCGGCGTGCACGGCCTTTTGAAGACCATGCTCAACGAGGGCATGCCGGAGAACTTCCGCACTCTGCTCGGCCGCAGTGACTTCGGAGTGTGGCTGCTCGCCGCCTGAACGCGCGGTCAGTTCCGGCCGGAGTGGCCGAATCCGCCCGCGCCGCGGGTACTCTCGTCGAACGATTCGACCACCTCGAGCGCCACCTGCACCACCGGCACCACGACCAGCTGCGCGATGCGCTCGCCGGGCTGGATGATGAACGTCTCAGCGGAGCGATTCCAACACGAGACCATCAGCTGACCCTGATAATCCGAATCGATCAGCCCGACGAGGTTGCCGAGCACCACGCCGTGTTTGTGCCCGAGACCGGAGCGCGGCAGGATCACCGCCGCCAAGCCCGGGTCGTCCAGGTGCATGGCCATACCGGTGGGAATCAGCTCCGCGCGCCCCGGTGCGAGTGCGAGTGGCGCATCCAGGCAGGCACGCAGATCCATGCCCGCCGAACCCGCAGTGGCGTAGGCCGGCAGCGGAAACTCGCGACCCAGGCGCGCATCGAGGATGCGGATCTTCAGCGGCCGCGCCGCCGGC
>JAPTUI010000610.1 GCA_028067895.1 Pseudomonadota bacterium
CTACATGACGTACGACCTGTCCGGCGAGCGCTCGATGCAGCCGAGCATGCAGGGAATGCCGGGGTTCGGGGCCTTCATGGGGGGGTATTAGGCGGCATGACTCGCGCGCTCTGACTCCGTAGGGCCGGGGCGATCGCGGATCTTCATCGGAAAGCCGAATCGCCCGATGGGATCATCGAGATCCGAGTGCCTGGCGACGGGCAGCCACCGTGGGATCGGAATGTCCGCAGCGGCCGCGCACTCATACAGATGCCTGCGATCGAGGACGATCTCGCTCTGCCAGGCCTCCGTCGGGGGCCACAGGGGCCCCGACAGGGCGGGTCGAGCTTCCAGAGCAGCTCGAAGAGTGGCTCGCAGAGCGGGATCACCCAGTCGGGGTTGAAGTGGGCGACGTGCTCGCGGACAAAGGGAACATATTCAGCCGAGGCGTACGAGGGGCTGTGCACCTGCCGGCAATACCGCCCGAGGCCGATGCGATCCGGCCACCCCGTGCTCACAAGCAGGGTCTCGATGCCTGCCGCGTGCAAGGCGGCCGCCACGTAGTCCGTACGGCGCCAGCTCAGATCGAGGACCATTACCCTCCTGGTGCGCTGAATTTCGGCCACCATATCACCTCGCAACTGAAGCGATCGATAGGCGGCTCGTTCGTCTTGGCCAGCCAATGTATCTGGCGCGAGATGCCGCGGCTCCTTCGCCTGTCGGGGATTTCTCCGGTTGAGTCGTTGTCCCACGCGTTTCTGGCGGTGCGGGGTAGCCATGGCATGCGCCGGATTACGGTTGTGTCGTTTATATGGGGTTCATCCGGCAAACTTTTTCGCCATGACGCTACCGGTGCGATCTCGCGACAGGTGATGAGCTTACCGCAAAGACAACCGCAACTCCATTTGCCCGGCCGCGCCTGCGGTCCTGGCGCGTGCCGATCTCTGACTCGATCAGATCATGGTAGGCGGTGAAACGAGGCTGTGCATGTTCCCATGATATGCTCTGCGGCCCTTGAGAGCGCCGGATGTCTGGCGGCGAGGCGAGTGGGTTGAGCAGCAAAACGGGACAGCATTGCGACCTATTTGACTCCGCAGGCGAAGCATCGCGCGGAAACGGGTCCAAAGAATGACAGTCAAGCCTAAATTGGTCTCCCTGCTTGCGAATTGGTATTCTGGGGCAACATTGCTCACCATTCTGCTGAATGGCCACAGCCAGATCGTCAGCAACGGAGAGACCATGTTCTTTGACGAGAGTGACAGGAGGCGCTACGACTGCAGTTGCGGCAAGTATATCGACGAGTGCGAATTCTACGAGGCGACGACGCGGCACATGCGGCTGTCCGACGCCATGGGTTGGGATAAACGGCTGTTCGTGCAGGTGCCGACTTTTTCGCGGAATCGAGTTCTTCGCTCGTTGCTCGAGTCGCCACGGTTTGAGTCCGCATTGCGCCACCGAGTCATTGACGCCGTTCCGCTCTACCGCAGCGCCAGGGAGCGGTTCCTGGAAGCGCAGTTGCAGTTCTTCGCGAACGCCAGGAAGTTTGTCGGCGCGTCAATCTATCTGGATGGGACGAAATCGATCCGTCGCGCACAGTTATTCGCGCGCGACGACCGATGCGACATGAAAATCCTGCATATGATTCGGGACGGCAGAGGATTTTGCGTATCCTACCGAAAACACATACGTCCACAGCCTAGTTGGGCAGACGCTGCCAAGGCGTGGGTGAGCTACGTAAAGCAGGTGGATAAATTCTCGAGAGCCTTTCCGTCCGTTCGGGTGCTTGAGGTACGATACGAGGATCTGTGCCGTTCGACGGCAGAAACGATGCGCTCAGTCTGTCAGTTCCTCGACGTCCCTTACGAGGAGCCGGATGCAAATATAATGAAAGATGCACACATCCTCGGGAACAGGATGAGGAGAAACTTCAGCGGCGCGATTGTCGAGGACACTGCATGGAAGGAGAAATTGAATGACGCGACACAGCTCGAGCTGACGTCGCTGATGAAACGTCAGCTCGAGCGATTTGGATATTTGTGAGGCTGTAACGCCTGCCCGAACGATTGCGGCTATTGCAGCGTTGGGCGCAGTTCTGCCGCTGCGGTGTTCAGGCGATCCCGCGCCACCATACAGTCCGACGTGCAATTCGCTCGTAGTGCCGTCAGGGAAGTCAGCGGCTGGCGTAACGCCAGAGCATCTAGGCCATACCATACCTGCGAGAGACGGGGGTCGACGAACAGGCGGTTTCCCACCCGGTATCGTGACCAGATTAGGGACTTCAGGCCCGAGCGATTTACGACTAGCGTTTGCCGCCACCGTCCGGAGGCGGAATTCACGATGCGCACCGATTCGGGCCGCAGCCGCGGCCTGTTGCCCAGGAGATGATTCCAGTAACTGAGGAGCTTGGCGTTCTGCGTCTGAATCCGATACGCCACCTCGAATACCTCAATCGCCCGGCCGTTCTCGTCGGTGTACTTCGCCAGCGACTCGCCAGCGGGACGGAGGAATTGAGGCCTCCATCCACCGCCATCTACCGGCTCGGGTCCGCTCCATCCTGCCGGCGCGGCGGGCCATTCGATGTGGACTGCCGGGTGCACTCCGGAGTGCACCCAGTCCATCCCATACGCGAGCCCCGGCAGAAGAGCCATAACCGCGAGCGTCGCGGCCATCTGGATGAAACTCGGTCCTCGGTCGGATGTTGTCGCTTCCCGGGCGGGCGTCTGCCGCGGCCTTGCCTCCCTTTTGGGCGCCGGCCCGCGCCCCGCCCACCACAGGAAGCCGGCGAAGATTGCGGCGAACAACCACCAGCCGAGCCAGTAGTGATTCTTCACAAGTGAGCTATGCATCTGACTGAAGTATGCGGCCGTGAGCACGATGAAGATCCGCAGCCAGTTCTCGATCAGCGACAGAACCCCCATGACGCCGATCCACTTGAGCCGGCGCCGCAGCGGGTCGCCGGTGATCTCGCCGTACAGGGTGGCAAGCGCGAGCCCGACGATGAGCGCGTGCAGGCCGCTGCAGGTTTGCGCAATCTCGATCGTTCCGCCGGGAAGGTGTACGAAATCTCCCTGAACATAGGCGGGCAGGCCGGTGATCCAGATCAGCACGCCAGTCATTTTGGCGCTCAATGTCTGTACGATACCGTTGATGTCGGTCCACGCCGGCATCGCGAAGTAGAGGTAGCCGATCGGAAAGGCGAGCACGCGCGCCACGCCCCAGCCGAGCGTCGACACGATGGCCGCGAACAGGAGCAGGGGCAGCAGCATCACGTGCGCTTCCTGAATCTCCGCGCGCCAGGCCCAGACCCATAAGGTGCTGAGCAGTGCGAGCGCGATGAGCGCCCGCGGCACCGGCTGGATGGGCGCCGCGGCGAGACGCTTTCTGTCGCGGAAGATCAGCCACAGCGAGATGGCCAGAACGAGATAGCCATGCGTCAGAGGCTCTTGCTGAGTGGGTTCAGTCCAAAGCGCATTGAGCGCCACGGCGCTCGGCCAATAGAGGAGCGCAGCGGCCACCCAGAACCCGTACACGGTGGCGAGACGGCCGAGCACGGGTGCCCGCGCGAGGCCTAAGGAGCGCGCCGCGCCGATCGGCTGCGCGGGGACAGAGGACTCGCAGCCC
>JAPTUI010000391.1 GCA_028067895.1 Pseudomonadota bacterium
GGCGGACGATTACGTCACCAAGCCGTTCTCTCCGCGGGAGCTCATCGCGCGCATCAATGCGGTGCTGCGACGCACCGGGGCGAGTGGGCTCGATCACGTGGTCGAGTTCGAGGCGCTGAAGCTCGACCAGCAGGGCCAGCGCATTACCGTCGACGGGGCGACCGTGCCGCTCGGACCGACCGAGTACCGGATGCTCGAGTTCTTCATGACTCACCCCGAGCGGGTCTTCAGCCGTGATCAGCTGCTCGATCGGCTCTGGGGCGGCAATGTCTACGTCGAGGAGCGCACCATCGACGTGCACGTCAGGCGGCTGCGCAAGTCGCTCGAGAAGTTCGGGCTGGACCGCTTCGTGCAAACGGTGCGCGGCTCCGGCTATCGCTTTTCCGCCAAGGCGGAGTGATGCGCCCCGGATGGCAGGCGCTCGGCTACGCCGCGAGCCGCGTGGCGCTCTCGGCGCTCGTCGGGGTGCTCGCCGGGGCGCTCCTCGGTCGGCCCTGGCTCGGCATGGCGCTGGCGCTCGCCGGTTACCTGCTCTGGCACCTCGTCATGCTCTATCGGGTCGAGTGGTGGCTGCAGCACCGCAGTGTCGCCGACCCGCCCGAGACCGGCGGGGTCTGGGGCACCGTCATTTCGCTGATCGCCCGGCTGCACCGGCGCAAGCGTTTCCACAAGCTGCGCTTCGTGCAGCTGATGCGCCAGCTGCAGCAGTCCACCGCGGCGCTGCCGAACGGCGTGGTAATCCTGAACGAGCAGCGCGAGATCGTCTGGTTCAACCGCATGGCTGGACGGCTGCTCGGGCTGCGAGCGGCGAGCGATCTCGGGGTGCGCATCGAGAATCTGCTGCGCGAGCCGGCCTTCGGGCACTACCTGCACAAGGGCGATTACGCCAACCCCGTGGTGGTGCGCCGCTCCTCGCCCCAGGACAGCTACCTCTCGGTGCAGCTGGTCGCCTACGGGGACGGTCAGCAACTGCTGCTCGTGGCCGACGTGTCGCGCCAGATGCGCCTCGAGGCGGTGCGGCGGGATTTCGTGGCCAACGCCTCGCACGAGTTGCGCTCCCCGCTCACGGTGATCTGCGGATACCTCGAGACACTCGGCCAGGATCCGGCGCTCGATGCGGACTTCGCCGCGCCGATCGCCGAGATGCGCCGCCAAGCCGCACGCATGAACGCGATCGTGCGCGACCTGCTCGAGTTGTCGCGCCTGGAGGAGACCGATGAGCGCGCCGGCGGCGAGCCGCTCGACGTGCCGGCGCTGATGGCGCTGCTGCGCCGCGACGTGCTCGCCCGGCCGGTGCACCCGCACGAGGTGCGCGTGCGGATCGATTCGCATGCCGCGCTCATCGGCAAGGAATCGGAGATCCACTCGGCGTTCGCCAATCTGGTCGACAACGCCGCCAAGTACACCCCGCCCGATGGTTCGCTCGAGATGCGCTGGTGGAGTGATCGGGAGGGCGGGCACTTCTCCGTCACCGACACGGGCATCGGCATCCCGGCCGAGCACCTGCCGCGGCTCACCGAGCGGTTCTATCGGGTTGATCCGGGCCGCTCGCGTGCCACGGGGGGCTCCGGTCTCGGACTCGCGATCGTCAAACACGTCCTGCAGCGCCACGGGGCGGAGCTCGAGATCCACAGCGTGCCGGGCAAGGGCAGCACCTTCACCTGCCACTTTCCGCCCGAGCGCATCGCTGCCGAGGCTCTGAGCAGCACCCCCTAGCCGCCGGCGCTTGGGCTATCATCGCGGCCAGGCCCCCAAAGGTGCGTGCCCGATGGAAACCGCCGACCTGACCCACCACATCTCCCGCCGCTTCAACGAAGACCTCGAGCGCGTGCGCAGCAAAGTGCTCGCCATGGGCGGCTTCGTCGAGCAGCAGATCCACAAGGCGATCACCGCGTTGCTCGAGGGCGACAGCTCGCTCGGCGAGGCAGTGGCGCTCGCCGACCACCAGGTGAACAACATGGAGGTCTCGATCGACGAGGAATGCAGCCGCATCCTCGCCACCCGCGCCCCGGCGGCCGGGGATCTGCGCGTGATCGTGGCGATCATCAAGACCATCACCGACCTCGAGCGCATGGGCGATGAGGGGGAGAAGATCGGCTACATCGCCTCACGGCTCGCGACGATGGAGCGGCCGGTTGACAAGTATCGCGAGATCAAGCATCTGGGTCGGATCGTCACCGAGATGGTGCATGCGGCGCTCGATGCGTTCGCGCGCATGGACGCAGACGCTGCGCTGCAGGTGGCCCGTCAGGACCGACTGGTCGACGAGGAGTACGAGGCCATTCAGCGCCAGAGCATCACGTTCATGATGGAGGATCCGCGCACCATCAGCCGCGCCCTCGATGTGATGTGGGTCGTACGCTCGCTCGAGCGCATCGGCGATCACGCCAAGAACATTTGCGAGTACGTAATCTACATGGTGTACGGCAAAGACGTGCGCCATACGTCGCTGGAGGATGTCGAGCAGGCACTCGGCCAGCGCGCGCCGATTGCTGCGCCGCAGGAAGAGGGCGCGCAGTGAGCGGCGGGCAGCCGCTGCGGGCGGCGCTGGCGCGCGGCGCGCTGCGCCGCCCGCTCAACCTGGCGGGCTTTCTGATCTGCGCGGCGCTGCTCGGCTTTGCCGTCTACGCACAGTTCGATCTGCACCTTGATCCGTGTCCGCTTTGCATCTTTCAGCGCATCGGCATCGCCAGCATCGGGGTGCTGTTTCTGCTCGCGACGCTGCATCATCCGCGGCGCTGGGGGGGGACGGTCTATGCGGTGCTGATCGGTGTCGCGGCGCTCGCCACCCTCGCGGTTGCGGCCCGGCAGATCTACCTGCAGCACTTGCCGCCCGGGTCGGTGCCCTCCTGCGGCGCACCGCTGTCGGTGATGCTGCAGTTCATGTCCGTGACCGACGTGATCCGCAAAGTCCTCACCGGCAGCGGCGAGTGCGGCATCGTCAACTGGACGTTCCTCGGTCTGGCGATGTCCGAGTGGGTCCTGCTGTGGGCTCTGGCCCTCGGCGCGATCGGTGTGCTGGTGAACCTGCGCGCGCTCAGGCCAGCAGATTCACGAGCAGGTTGAAGTACATCTGGTGCAGCGCGTCGATATCCGCGACGCGCACGCACTCGTTGACCTTGTGGATGGTGGCGTTGACCACCCCGAGTTCCACGACCTCGGCGCCGAGCGGGGCGATGAACCGCCCGTCCGAGGTGCCCCCGCCGGTCGAGAAGCGCGGCGCGCTGCCCGTCACGGCCGCGACCGCCGCGCTGACCGCTGCTGAGAGCGTCCCGGGTGGGGTGTAGAACGGTTCGCCCGAGAGGTACCACTCGAGCGAGTAGCGCACCCCGTGCCTGGCGAGGATGCCCTCGACCGTCGACTTCAGTCCCTCGAGCGTCTGCACCGGCGAGTAGCGCAGGTTGAAGCGCGCCTTGAGCTCCCCGGGGATGACGTTCGGGGCGCCCGTGCCGGCGTTGAGGTTCGAGATCTGAAAGCTGGTCGGCTCGAAGTGCTCGGTGCCCTCATCCCAGCGGCGCTGGGTGAGTTCGGCGAGCGCCGGGGCGAGCGTGTGCACGGGGTTCTCGGCGAGCTGCGGGTAGGCGACGTGCCCTTGCAC
>JAPTUI010000076.1 GCA_028067895.1 Pseudomonadota bacterium
ATGGCAGAGTATTTGGTGGAACTGGGAATCGACTCGATGAGCCTGAACCCAGATACCGTTATCGCGACCACCAAGCGCGTTCTTGATGTCGAGGCGCGGCTTGGACGCAAGCCTCGAATTGCTGGGCCAAGTTAAACGAACTGGTGTGCGGTGCGTCTGCGGTTGCGAAGCTCTCAGGCGAGTGCGCGGTGGTGGCGCAGCCGCCCTGCTTGGCGGTATTTACCGTGCAGGGTATGAGCGAGACGCTTGGGCGAGTAGCTTGATGAGCAAATTGCGGGGTTTATGCGGGAATGGTGGATAGTCACAAAAGCATTGCGGATCAGTGTCTTAGTGGGAATATGCTGAGGTAATTATGGAACGCGGCGTCACGACGAACACAGACAGGAAGGGAGCGACGTGGCTGCGGCGAAGAGATACCTTGAAAGACAGCAGTCCAGCGGAGTCGTGGAGAAAAAGCCATGTCTATTCATGAAAAATTGAGTGAAATAAACTCGCTGATGTCGTATCTCAATAAAGAATATCCGGCAGAAACAAAGGCATTCGTCAACTTCGTGCAGAAATCCGAAGAAGGCCCAGTGCTCGGTAGACGAATGAAGGAACTTATCAATGTGGCGTTATCGGTTGCCGCGCAATGTGAGTGGTGTATTGCCATACACGTCAAGGGCGCACTGGAGGCGGGTGCGAGCGGCGAGGAGGTTATGGCGGCCGGCTTCATGGCCGTATTGATGCATGGTGGTCCGGCGTTGATGTATCTTACCCCGATACGTCAGGCGATCGAGGAACTCGGAGGGGAACAAAAGAGCGCATGAGGTCTGGCGAGCGGCGACGGGGGAGGCGAATGTCGTGGGCCTTCGGCGGCGATCATCCGAATAATCGCCGTTTCGGGGAGCTCAATAGCCGATCGAAGACCTTCCTCTCGCGCAGCCGTTCCCGAAACAGCCATACGGTGCTCGCATCCGGCACCCTACCGGCCAAATCAATGCCCAGAAACCACATGAACGTCAGCCGGTCGCTCACCCGATACTCCAGCGCCTCGTCCGATAGCCCGTAGAGGTTCTGCAAGAGCAGCATCTTGAACAGCACCACCCGGTCCATCGGCTTGCGCCCGGCCGCCGCCGCCTTTGTGCTCCTTGCGGTCAATCCGCTCGGGCTCTCCCCGGAACATCTCCCAATCGATCACCGCGTCGAGTCGCTCGAGCGCATCGTCCGCTTCGGAGCGCTTGGCGAAACGCTTGTGTAGGTCGTAGAAGCGGAATTGACTGTGGATGCGGCAGTATTACACCAACGACTCCGTCACCGCAGACAACAAAGCCAATGTTTTTTGAGGTGCCCTATAGGTTTCTCGCTCGCGGCGGGGCGGGTCATGTCGAGCGCTTGCGAAACAGCCAGCCAGCGATCGTCAGAGTAACCACGGCGATGAGCGCCATCGGCCAGAGCTGTGGAACGAGGACTTGGAGTCCAGTGCCCTCGAGGAACACTCCACGCACGATCACCAAGCAGTAGCGCATCGGGTTGACGAGCGTCAGCGTCTGGATCCATTGCGGCATGTTGGCTATCGGTGTGGCAAATCCGGAAAGAATGATCGACGGTACGAGGAAGAGAAAGGCACCGAGAAGCGCCTGCTGCTGAGTCGCCACTAGCGACGAGATCCCAAGGCCGATACCGGTGATGGCCAGGATGAACAGGCCGAGCCCGGTGTAAAGCGCGAGGAGATCTCCGCGAAGCGGCACGTCGAACCAGAGCACCGCGGCGGCAATGACGACTGACGCTTCGGTGATGCCGATAATAAGCCCGGGCAAGCCCTTACCGATCAGGATATCGATGGGGCGCAGGGGAGTCACCAGCAATTGGTCGAACGTACCCATCTCGCGCTCGCGTGCGACGGAGAGACCGACGACCAGCAGAGTCTCCACCTCCGTGAGCAGCGCCACGATGCCCGGCACGATGAACCACTGTGAGAGCAAGCTCGGATTATAGAGAGCACGAATGTCCAACGTTGCCTGCGGGACCCGCGTTCCATGCTCCGCCGCCCAAGCAAGTGAGAACTCGCTCACAATAGAGTTGACGTATCCCTCGATCAAAAGCGCTGTATTTGAGTTCCGGCCGTCCAGGATTACTTGAACCGGCGCGGGCTGGTGAGTGAGCAAATCGCGAGTGAACCGGCGGTCGATCACTAGAACCATTTGAACCTGACGGGAGTCGAGCAGCAGCTTAATGCGGTGCGGGCTGTCAAGAACATCCGTGACCGTGAACGTTGGCGAACCGGAAAATCGCGCCACGAGGTCGCGGGACGCTTGGCTGTGATCCTGGTTGTAGATTGCGATAGGTACATGGTTTAAGTCAAAAGTCGCCGCATAGCCGAAGACTATGAGCTGGATCAACGGCGGACCGATCAGTACCATCCGGCTGCGAGGGTCGCGCAGCACCGCGAGCAATTCCTTCAGGATAAGCGCGAGGAGTTGCCGCAGCATCGCATTCAGTCCAGCCGCTTGCGCGCATTTGCGCGCGCCAGACCCAGGAAGATGAGCGCCATCGCGGCAAGCGCCAGGGAGTTGGGCACAATGATCGACCAGATGTCACCGGCCAGGAACACCGACTGCAGAATAGACACGAAGTAGCGCGCAGCTACGATGTGAGTAATCAGCTGAATTGCGCGCGGCATGCTGTTGATGTCAAAAACAAATCCGGAAAGAATGAAGGCGGGCAGGAAAGTCGTAATGATGGCGATCTGTCCGGCCACGAATTGGTTGCGCGCAACGCCGGAGATCAGCAGTCCCATCCCGAGCGCGGCAAGCATGAACAGCGTCGAGGTGGCCGTGAGAACCAGCAGCGAACCGTGCAGCGGTACACCGAACAGAAAGACGGCAAGCCCGACCGAGACGGCCATGCCGCCCATCCCGAGCAAGAAATAGGGGATCAGCTTGGCGAGCAGTATCTCACGCATCCGCACGCGGGTGACCATCAGCGCCTCCATCGTGCCGCGCTCCCATTCGCGGGCGATGACCAGCGCCGTGAGCAGCGCGCCGGTGAGCGTCATGATCATGGCGATGAGACCGGGGATAAGGTAATCCCTGCTGATCACCGCCGGGTTGAACCATACACGTGGTTCAAGCTCGATGGGCGGAAGGTACGGCCGCCCGGGCAATCGGGAGGCGAGCCATTGCGCCCAGACCTGCTGCACGTAGCCTTCGACGATTCGCGCGTTGTTCGCATCAACGCCGTTGACGATGACACCGATGGGTGCGGCTCCGGCTGACAATGCGGTGCGGGTGAAGTCACTGCGCAACCAGACGATGCCGTTCACCCTCCGTTCGGTCATGGCCCGCTCGGCATCCTGGATGGTTCGATAGGACCGCGTGCGAAAGTAGGAAGAGTGTGCGAACTGGCTGGTGAAGCTCGTGGTAAGTGCGTCCGGTTGCTCGACCACCAGTGCGAGTGGGACATTGCGTGCATCGAGCGATACGCCGTAGCCAAAGATCAACAACAGCACTGCAGGGAGGACGAAGGCCACCGCAAGGGCGGAGGGGTCGCGGCCGATCTGCAAGAACTCCTTACGCATCAGGCCGAGCAGACGCAGCAGTGCCGGATTTCTCATG
>JAPTUI010000240.1:0-2953 GCA_028067895.1 Pseudomonadota bacterium
AAGTTCCCGGGCTTGAAGGCCATGGACCTCGCCAAGGTGGTCAGCACCCGGCGCACGTTCCAGTGGAACGACGGCAGCGTCTGGCCGGAAGGTGCGCGTACGCTGCGCTCGCATCAGCGCCTGCACGTGGTGGCCTACGACTTCGGCATCAAGCGCAACATCCTCAGGCTGCTCGCCGACTACGGCTGTCGCATGACGGTCGTGCCGGCCGAGACGAGCGCCGAGGAGGCGCTCGCGCTCTCACCCGACGGCATCTTCCTCTCCAATGGTCCGGGTGATCCGGAGCCGTGCACCTACGCCATCGAAGCGACGCGCGCGTTCCTCGCCACCGATCTGCCGGTGTTCGGCATCTGCCTCGGCCACCAGATCCTCGGGCTCGCCAGCGGCGGGCGCACGATGAAGATGAAATTCGGCCACCACGGGGCGAACCACCCGGTGCAGGACCTCGAGAGCGGGCGGGTGCTCATCACCAGCCAGAATCACGGTTTCGCGGTCGATGAGACCACGCTGCCGGCGAACGTGCGCGCCACGCACCGATCGCTGTTCGACGGCTCGCTGCAGGGTCTGGCGTTCGTCGACCGGCCGGTGTTTGGCTTCCAGGGGCACCCCGAGGCGAGCCCGGGTCCGCACGACGTCAAACCGCTGTTCGAGCGTTTCGTGCAGCTGATGGTGCGCCGGCTGCAGGCGCAGCTGCGCCAGAACCCGTCGGCCGGCGCCGGCCCCGCCCAGAACCCGCCGCGCCAGCCGGCGATTTCCCGTTGATGCGAGACTGATTCAGTGCCCAAGCGCAGCGACCTGAAGAGCATCCTGATCATCGGTGCCGGCCCGATCGTCATCGGCCAGGCATGTGAATTCGACTACTCCGGCGCGCAGGCCTGCAAGGCGCTGCGCAGCGAGGGGTATCGGGTCATCCTGGTCAACTCCAATCCGGCCACCATCATGACCGATCCGGAGATGGCCGACGCGGTCTACATCGAGCCGGTCAACTGGCGCACCGTGGCCCGCATCATCGAGAAGGAGCGCCCCGATGCGCTTCTGCCCACCATGGGCGGACAGACCGCGCTCAACACCGCGCTCGATCTGGTGCGCGAAGGGGTGCTCGAGAAGTTCGCTGTCGAGCTGATCGGGGCGAAGCGCGAGGCCATCGACATGGCCGAGGACCGCGAGCGCTTCCGCGATGCGATGAGCGAGATCGGCCTGGAGTCCCCGCACTCGCAGATCGCCCGCAACCTCGAGGATGCGTTGCGGATCGCCGGGGAGATCGGCTTTCCGATCGTGATCCGCCCGTCCTTCACCCTCGGCGGCTCCGGCGGCGGCATCGCTTACAACCGCGAGGAGCTCGAAGCGATCGTCGCGCGCGGCCTGGATGCCTCGCCGACCTCCGAGGTGCTGCTCGAGGAGTCGGTGATCGGCTGGAAAGAGTTCGAGATGGAGGTGGTGCGCGACCACAAGGACAACTGCATCATCATCTGCTCGATCGAGAACCTCGATCCGATGGGCGTGCACACCGGGGACTCGATCACGGTCGCCCCGGCGCTGACGCTCACCGACAAGGAATACCAGCGCATGCGCGACGCCTCGATCGCCGTGCTGCGCAAGATCGGCGTCGACACCGGCGGCTCGAACGTGCAATTCGCGGTCAACCCGCGCGACGGGCGGCTGCTCGTGATCGAGATGAACCCGCGCGTGTCGCGCTCCTCTGCGCTCGCCTCGAAGGCCACCGGCTTTCCGATCGCCAAGATCGCCGCGAAGCTCGCGGTCGGCTACACGCTCGATGAGTTGAAGAACGACATCACCGGCGGGGCGACCCCGGCGTCGTTCGAGCCGGCGATCGATTACGTCGTGACCAAGATCCCGCGCTTCACGTTCGAGAAATTCCCCTCGGCCAACGACCGGCTGACCACGCAGATGAAGTCCGTCGGCGAGGTGATGGCCATCGGGCGCACCTTCCAGGAGTCACTGAACAAGGCGCTGCGCGGGCTCGAGACCGGTCTCGACGGGCTGACGCCGCAGCCGCTGCCGCCCTCGGCCGAGGAGTGCGAGGGGAAGCTCACGCACGAGCTGCGCGCGCCGGGACCGAACCGGCTGCTGTACCTCGCCGATGCGTTCCGCGCCGGCTGGACGTTCGAGCGGATCTCCGAGCTCACGCACATCGATCCGTGGTTCCTGGCGCAGATCGAGGATCTGATCGCCGAGGAGCGGGCGGTGAGCGCCGAGGGCCTCGCCGGTTTGACGGCCGCGCGGTTGCGGGTGCTGAAGCGCAAGGGCTTCTCCGATGCGCGCCTCGCCAAGCTCATCGACATGCCCGAGCAGGCCGTGCGCCACAAGCGGCACGACCTCGGCGTGCGTCCGGTGTACAAGCGGGTCGATACCTGCGCGGCGGAATTCTCCACCTCGACGGCCTACCTGTACTCCACCTACGAGGAGGAGTGCGAGGCCGAGCCGAGCACGCGGCGCAAGATTATGATCCTCGGCGGCGGACCGAACCGGATCGGTCAGGGCATTGAGTTCGACTACTGCTGCGTGCATGCGGCCTTGAGTCTGCGCGAGGACGGCTTCGAGACCATCATGGTCAACTGCAACCCCGAGACCGTCTCGACCGATTACGATACGTCCGACCGTCTGTACTTCGAGCCGCTCACGCTCGAGGACGTGCTCGAGATCCTGGAGAAGGAAAAGCCCGAGGGCGTGATCGTGCAGTTCGGCGGACAGACCCCGCTGAAGCTCTCGCGCGCGCTCGAGCAGGCCGGCGCGCCGATCATTGGCACCTCACCGGAATCGATCGACGTCGCCGAGGACCGCGAGCGCTTCCAGGCGCTGGTGCACCAGCTCGGGCTGCGCCAGCCGGCCAATGCCACGGCGCGCACCGAGGAGCAGGCCGTGCAGCTGGCGCGCGAGGTGGGCTTCCCGCTGGTGGTGCGTCCCTCGTACGTGCTCGGTGGGCGAGCGATGG
>JAPTUI010000240.1:2963-3590 GCA_028067895.1 Pseudomonadota bacterium
TTCAACGAGGTGGATCTGCGCGGCTACATGAACCACGCGGTGCAGGTCTCCAACGACAGCCCGGTGCTGCTCGATCGGTTCCTCGATGTCGCCATTGAGGTCGACGTCGATGCCGTCTGCGACGGCGAGCAGGTGTTGATCGGCGGCATCATGGAGCATGTCGAGCAGGCGGGAGTGCACTCCGGGGACTCCGGCTGCAGCCTGCCACCGAACAGCCTGAGCGCGCAGCTGCAGGAGCAGCTGCGCGAGCAGACCCGCAAGCTCGCGACGGCGCTGAACGTCGTCGGCCTGATGAACATCCAGTTCGCGATCCAGAACGGTGTCATCTACGTCCTGGAGGTCAATCCGCGCGCCTCTCGGACCGTGCCGTTCGTCTCCAAGGCCACCGCGCTGCCGCTGGCGAAGATCGCCGCGCGGGTGATGAGCGGGCGGCGCCTCACCGAGCTCGGCGTGAGCGAGCGTCCGGCGCCGACATATTATTCGGTCAAGGAAGCGGTCTTCCCGTTCGTGAAATTCCCCGAGGCCGATCCGATCCTCGGTCCGGAGATGAAGTCCACCGGCGAGGTGATGGGTACGGGACGGACCTTCGGGGAGGCCTACGCCAAGGCGCAGAGCGCCTCGGGTGTC
>JAPTUI010000229.1 GCA_028067895.1 Pseudomonadota bacterium
ATCGACTTCGACACCAATACCGAGCGGGCCAAAGTGTGGCTGCTCATCAACCCGCATTTCAACCAGATTCCGATGGACAGCTCCGCGAGCATCGACACCGAAGGGCTGCTCGGCGGGCAGTACATCAGCATCAGCCCGGGCGGCATGCCGACGTATTTGAAAGCCGGCAGCGAGATCATCCAGACGCAGTCCGCCCTCGTGCTCGAAAATCTGATCAACAAATTTTTTGCCAATTTCGCCAGCAAGAGCGGCTCGAAGAGCTCCGGCGGCGGTGCAAAGGAGCAGAAGTGATGAAAGCCGTGACCTTGATCGCCATGGCCGCCCTGGCCGGCCCACTGATGCTCGCGCCGGCCGCGTATGCCGCACCCAGCCAGACGGTGGCGTTCGAGCAGCCCTCGACAATGATCCAGTCCGTGGCCAATCAGATGCTCCAGGCACTCAATGGTCATCGCGCCGAGCTGCGCGGCCATCCGGAGAAGATCGCAGCGATCGTCAACAAATACCTGGTGCCGCACTTCGATGCCCCGCTCGCCGCGGACCTGGTACTCGGCCGCTACGGGCGCACTGCGACCGCCGAGCAAAAGGCACGCTTCATCCAGGCGTTCAAGGACTCGATGGTCAAGAACTACGGTGCGGCGCTCCTGGAGTTCCACTCGAACATGCTCACGGTGTACCCGACGCACGTGAAGCCAGGTACCAAGGTCGCCACGGTGCGTACCGTGTTCAACCGCTCGAACGGCGCAAAGATCCCGGTGCTGTTCTACGTGTACATGACTCCCTCGGGCTGGAAGGCGTTCGACCTGAATGTCGAAGGCATCAGCTACGTCACCAGCTACCGGGCTGAACTCGGTCCGCAGATCCAGCAGCACGGACTCGATGCGGTCATTCAACGGCTGGCGACGGGTGAGAAGCCGGCCGCGCTGAAGAAGCAGCCCTGAGCGCACCGATGGCCTCCGGCGCCAGCGAATCGAAGGGCGGGACGTTCGAGTTCGCCGTGAGCTCCCCGGAGCGCTGCACGGCGAGCGGGGCGCTGACGTTCGCCACGGCCAGGCGCGCCCGAACCCTCGGGCTCAACGCCCAGCGCGCGTCAGCGAAATCATTCGTCATCGACTGCGGGGAGATCCGTCAGGCCGACAGCGCGGGACTGGCGGTGCTGCTCGACTGGCTCGCCGAGGCGCGCCGGGCGGGCAAGACGCTGCATTTCGAGCGCCTGCCCGAGGGGCTGCTGCGTCTGGCGCGCATCAGCGCCGTCGACGGGATGCTCAAACAGGGAGTCTGAGGCCGCGCCCACGCGCGCGGCCTCACTCGGCTCGAGGGCGGTCAGTTGCCGCCGTTCTGCAGCTGTTTGAGTTCCTCCGCCGCCGCGTTCTCCTTCGCCTCACCCTTGACCATGAACGCCCGCTGCGACAGGTACGCGTGGCGGGCGAACGTGTACGGATCGAGCGACTGGCTGATCAGCCGAATGGTCGGCTGCAGCTCGGCGTCCGTGTTGAGGAGCCCGGCCCCGCGGGTGCCCCAGTCGGCCCAGGTGTTCTGCACGTAGTGCACCGGATCGGTGTATTCGGCCGGGACCATGCCGAGCGCATCGCGCACATCGGAGGGGCCCAGGAACGGCAGGACCAGATACGGTCCCGTGCCGATTCCCCACTTGCCGAACGTCTGCCCGAAGTCGCGATCCTCAGGCGGCAGGTCCATGTGCGAGGCCGGATTGAACAGTCCGCCGATTCCGATCGTCGAATTGACGATGAAGCGCCCCGAATCGCGCACGAAGTCCTTCAGCTGCCCCTGCAGCAGCGCGTTCACGATCACGGTCGGGTAGGTGAGGTTGGCGAAGAAGTTGCTGATCCCGGTGCGCAGCGGGTGCGGCACGACCCGCACGTACGTCCGGGCCACCGGGGAGGCGACGTGCTGGTAGAACTGCATGTCGAAGTGGAAGGTCGCGCGGTTCATCCGCTGCCAGGGATCGCGCGGGTCGCGCTCGGCACGCGGCACTGCGGCGCAGCCAAATAGCGTGAGCGAGGCGAGAGTCAGGGTCAGAAGCGCGATTTTCTTGCCGGTTTTTTCCATGACGTATCCGTGCGCGATGCAAACGCGCATTGTATCAGCCCAATGATCCGGTCCCGGCGTCGCCCCGCAGGCGGCCCGCCGGCCGCCTAACTCCGGTGGCGCGCCTCGGCACGCTCCAGGTAATCCTTCACTTCCTTCATGCGCGCGCTGATGCGCTGGCGTTGCACGTAGTTGAGGTTCGGCATCGAGAGGGCGATCTGGTACTGCTTGATGGCGAGTGGCAGGTTGCCCTGGCGGAGCTGGTATTCGCCCATGTAGTAGTACGCATCGCCGAGGTCCCCGGCCGCGCTCGCGGCCCGCGCGGTGAGCGCAATCTCGCGCGGTGTCGGGTCGACCAGGTTGAATAGGTTCAGCAGCATGCGGTGCGCCTGTGCGTCCTTGTGGTCGAGCATCAGCGTCTGCGCATAGCGCACGGTGACCGGCACGTTGAGCGGGAAGAGCCGTTTGGCGATGGCGAAAGTGGCGAGCGCCTGGTGCATCTCCCCGGCCTGCGCCTGGGCCTGGCCGAGCGCGGTGTAGAGCAGGTGCAGATCCGGATGCGCCGCGAGCAGTTTGGCGAACACGCGCACCGAATGGTGGGCGTGGCCGGCCCGCATCAGCGCCAGTCCGTACCCGTATTCGACGCCGATGCCGTCATGGCCGCGCGCGATGCGCCCAGTGTAGTAGCGTACCAGATTCTCCGAGGAGGGCGCGGTGAGCACGCGCACGCGCTCTTTGATGATGTAGTAATCCGGCGAGCTGGTGTTCGGCGCGGGCGGAAACTGCGCCGCTCGTGCCCGGGCTTGGGCAATGCGGTTGACGGTGATCGGGTGGCCGATGAGCACCGCCGGCACCCAGCTGTCCTGGATGCCCTCGAGGCGCATTAGTCTCTGGAAAATGTCGGCCATTGCCTCGGGATCGAAGCCCGCGGCCGCCAGGTATTCGATGCCGACGCGGTCGGCCTCCTCTTCCACGCTGCGGCTGTAGTCGATCTGTTCCTGGGCGGCGAGTCCCTGCGAGGCCACGACGCCGCCTTCGATGGCTTGACCGCTGCCGCTGGCGGCACCGAGCAGAATGGTGCCGAGCATGGCCGCGAGCGACTCGATGCTCGCCTTGTGGGCGTTCAGCAGCTTGCGGGCGATGTGATTCTGGGTCTCGTGCGCCGTCTCGTGCGCCATGACCGCCGCCAGCTCCGACTCGGTGCGGGTGAAGGTGATCAGGCCCGAGTTGATGAACACGAAATCCCCGGGCGCAGCGAAGGAATTCACCACCGGGGTGTTCACACAGTAGTAATGAAATTGCGACGCACCCTTGTCGCTCTGAGACGCCAGGCGTTTGCCGATCTCGTTCAGGTACTCCTCGACCTCCGGGTCGTCGAGCAGTTGATGCTGCGCGCGCATCTGCAACGTCATCGAGTAGCCGATCTGGTACTGCTCCCGAGGTGTCAGTGCGACTGTGGCCGCACTACCGAGCGCCGGCAGCTGCGAGTCGATGGCCGAGGGCAGGTCGGTGGTGAGCGGGATCGGCGGCAGCGGC
>JAPTUI010000356.1 GCA_028067895.1 Pseudomonadota bacterium
TTCCGATCTAACAGCCTCATGATCGAGGAGGCCGGGCTGCTGCTGATGCAGGCCAACCAGTACAGCGCGGCACTCGCGCGCTTCTCCGAGGCGACGCGCCAGTCTCCCGACAACGCCGCCTATTGGCTGAACAGTGCGCGCGCCCAGCTTGCACTCAATCAGCCGCTCGCCGCGCGTGCCTCGCTGCGCCGGGCCGCCACGCTCGATCCCAAATGGCTGCCGGCGGTGAGCACGCTCGCGCTGGTGGATGTGCGCGAACGGGATGTGCCCGCGGCGCTTGCGCGTGTGGATGCACTGGAGAAAGCCGAGCCGCACAATCCAGGCGTCCTGGCGCTGAAGGGCGCTGTCGAGGCGGCTGCGGGCCGCACGAGCGCGGCGGTCGCGGACTTCCAGGCGGCACAGCGGTTGCGCCCGAGCGCTATGGTGGCCGTGCAGATCTATCATGTGGAGCTCGCCGCGCATGCGGCGCATCCCGAGCAGGCCCTCATCGAGTGGCTGGCGCGAGCGCCCAAGGACTGGGCGGTGCGCGACCTGCTCGCAGATTACGATCTGGTGGTGGCCAAAGCGCCGCGACGGGCCATTGCGCAGTACCGCCAAGTCATCGCGCTGGCGCCGAACAACGTGGTGGCGCTCAACAATCTTGCCTGGGCTCTGACTGAAATCGGAGCGCACGGGGCAGTGGCGATGGCAATGCGGGCGCATCGGCTGGCGCCGAAGGCACCCAGCGTGGACGATACGCTGGGCTGGGCGCTGGCCCGATCGGGCCGCAGCGCGCAGGCGCTCCCGTATCTCAAGGCCGCCACGCGCCTCGACCCCCACGATCCGGACATGGCGTATCACTATGCCTATGCGCTCGCGCGCAGCGGCCGCAAGGCAGAAGCTCGCGCGGTGCTCACGCGGCTGCTCAGCGCCAAGGCGGCGTTTGCCTCGCGCCCGAATGCCGAGCGGCTGCTCGCGGCGTTGAAGAGAGCCTGAGACCTGTGCCCCAGACCCTGAGGGTCATTTTCGGTAGGCTGAACATCATGTTGCGATCGATTGTCCCTCTCTCCAGAATCCTCACCACGCTCGTCGCGGCGGTGCTGCTCGTGCCGGCGGCCCACGCCGCGTCCGCCGCGGCGCCTCCGACCGCGCACCCGAGCTCGAGCCGCTCCAACAGCTACATCATCGGACCCGGCGATGTGCTCGGCATCTTCGTCTGGCAGAACCCGAACCTGTCGGTGAGCGCGGTGCCCGTACGCCCCGACGGGCGTATTTCCACGCCGCTGATCGCGAGCATCACGGCCGCGGGCAAGACGCCTGTGGAGCTCGCGCACGCCATGGACAAGGCCTTGCGCAAGTACGTGCGGGATCCGCGGGTCACAATCATCGTCGACAAGGCGCTTGGGGTGCTGAGCCAGGTGCAGGTAATCGGGCAGGTGGTCCACCCCGAGTCGATGCCCTATTACAAGGGCATGACCGTGCTCGACGCGGTGCTTGCCGCGGGTGGGCTCACGCCCTACGCGGCGGGCAATGACGCCAAACTCGAGCGCGAGGTGCATGGGCACGTGGTAACGATCCATGTACGTCTGTCTAGCCTCATCAACGACGGTAATCTGTCGCAGAATTTTCCCCTCAAGCCGGGGGACATCCTGGTCGTCCCCGAATCCCTGTTCTAGGTGCACCGATGCCCGCTGCCGCCCAAAAAAGTCCACCGGTCCACGTCGTCGTCCAGGAGCTGCTCGATCAGCTGCGCGGCGCCTGGCGGTTCAAATGGGTTGCGCTCGCGGTGGCGTGGTGCGTGGCGCTGGTGCTCTGGTTCGGCATCTTCCTGATCCCGAACAAGTACGAGGCGACGGCGAAAGTCTTCGTGGACACCGGCACGACGCTGAGTGAGGCCACCCGCGGCATCGGTCTTGCCGATAACGTCGAGAACCAAATCGAACAGGTGCGGCAGGCCATTCTCGGCACCCCGGAGCTCGAGCGGGTCGCCAATGCCACCAATCTCATGGCCGGCGCCGTGACGGTTGCGCAGCAGCAGGACGTCATCGACAAGTTGCGCCGCAATCTCGAAATCAAGGGCTATCTCGCTCCCGAGCGCGCCTCGGCGGCGCTGTTTTCCATCAGCTACAAGGATCCGAACCGGGAGCGCGCCAAGGAGGTCGTGGGCAAGCTCCTGAACACCTTCGTGCAGGGGACGCTGTTCACCAAAAACCAGGGTTCGCGGCAGGCCGTCACGTTCCTCAATCAGCAGATTGCCGCCTACGGCAAGAAGCTGAATGACATCGAGCAGCAGCTCGCCAGCTTCGAGCGGCGCCACATCGGTCTGTTGCCGAACAAGCAGGGTTCCCATTTGACCGTGGCCCAGACCGGTGCCGGTGCGCTCACCGTCGGCATGGTGCGGGGACAGAGCGGCAGTTTCTTTAACGAGATGCAGGCGGATCTGAACGCACTCACGCGCGACCGGCAGCGCCTGTACGTGGCCGAGCGTACGCGCGCGGCGCTTGCCGCGGAGCTCAGAGCCGGCCAGCAGTTCACGGTCTCGGCGCATGCGGCCCCGATCGCGAGCGGAGCGGGGGCTGCCGTCCTCGACACCGAGCAGCAGATCGATCAGGATGAGACGCGGCTCGATGCCATGCTGCTGAAATACACCGATCATTATTCCAGTGTGGTCGCGCTGCGCCGCACGATTGCAGAGCTCAAGGCACGCGAGAAACGACAGATGCAGGCGGCCCGAAAGGGCGACCTGGGAGCGGCCTCGGCGCTTGGACTCAGCGCCAATCCCGTTTATCAAAGACTGCAGGAACAGTACAACGCCGCGCAGGTCCGTATCGCCGAGATCGAGCAGAGCATTGCCAATACGCGCCAGCAGATCGCGACCCTGCGCGCCGAGATCAACATCGCGCCGGAAGTGCAGGCTCAGTATGCGCAGCTCACCCGCAATTACACAGTAACCCGCAAGCAGTACGATGCGCTGCTGGCGCGTCTCGACAGCACGCGGCTCGGGCAGCAGGCCGCCTCGACCGGGACGGTGAAGTTCCAGATCATCGATCCGCCCACCGCCCAGTTCAAACCCGTCGCGCCCAAGCGCGTGCGGCTCATCCTGCTCGCCCTTTTCGCCGCGCTGGCTGCCGGCATCGGTACCGCCTATCTGCTGCATCTGCTGCGGCCGGTGTTCGTCAGCACGCGGCAACTCGGCGCGGTGACGGGACTCACGGTGCTGGGGGCGGTCAGCCTTGCATGGGCGCAGCGCTACCACGCCGAGCGGCAGCGCAGCACGGTGCTCTATGCGTGCGCCGCGGTGGGGCTGGTGGTCATGGGCGCCGCGGTGCTCGTGCTGCACGCGCACATTGCGCATCTAGCCGGAGATCTCCGCTCATGAGCGTCGTCGAAAAAGCCATTCGCAAGCTGCAGGAATCCCAGGCGAGCGGCGCGGCGGCGCCCCCGGCAGGCACCACTCCAGCGGCCCCAAACACCGGCGGCGCCGCTGCATCCGCCCAGCCGCAGGGCGAGAAGATCGTCATCGAGCGGGGCACGCTGCGCGCCGCGGGCCTGCTGCCGCCGGAGGCGGACATGCCGATGCTGGCGCGCCAGTACCG
>JAPTUI010000304.1 GCA_028067895.1 Pseudomonadota bacterium
CTGCTCCACGGCTGAGCGGCGATCCATTCCACCGCATCGCGCCCGTCGTGGCCGACCTGAAGTCCGAGATTTCCACTCCTCTCGCCGCCGGAAATACGCGCCCGGTTCACAGAAGCATCGGGACCCGCGCTTCCGACCCCACGCATTCACGGAACACGGCGAAATCATGGCCACGATGGCTCTCAATAGCCAGCGAGCAATGGAGATCCGCGTCTACGTGGTGCGCGCATTTGTGAGACTCCGAGAAACCCTAGCCTCCAACAAGGAACTGACCGTGAAGCTCGGACAGCTAGACCGAAAACCGATACCCATGGCCAAGCCATTTTAGGATTTCCCAACGCCATCCGCCGCTTGATGAATCCACCTTGCCCAAAACGCCGCGGGATCGATTGACGGCTGATCTTGACTGGAACACATAAGCGGTTGCAGGTCGGCAATGTAGAAATATACGCCCGCATTTCGAACGACGGCTCATGACCGATAGTGCCCGCTGTCGACCGCACTGCGCCAGGCGATCACGACCATTGATCGCGCGGCATAATTTGCCTGGTTGCTGAGGCGACACGGAGGATCGCACGCGTTCGAAGATGGAATGACACTAGAGCTCCCATTCCAATTGCGCCGGGCAGCAGGTACAACCATGTGGACAGCAATTGCTGCGGAACCCAGATGAGAAGCACCACGAATGTCAGAATTGCCGAGATCGACAAGACGAGAGTCTGCGGCTCTTTAGAGGCGCGATTCCTTGCCGCCCGCAGCAGTGCCATACGTTCCGTCGGGCGGACCACCCTCAATGCCGGATACAAAGTCGCAATCCAAGCCGTGCGCCACGCAACCGAAAGCTCCCGCTCACGTTCAGCATCTGACAGAAGCTTCGAGGCAATCCAATTGGCTTCAATGCGAGACAACTTCATTTCGCCGGAGATTATCTCAGTTGTTCCTATGCCCAACAACCCCTCTTCCCAGAACGGCGTCTGACGCGGTGACGTAACGGACGTATTCACCGGAAACGCATAAGGAAGGAAAAACGCATAGCCCGCCGCTTTCGCTCATACGGCACCGCCATTGCGAGCCAGGCCGCAGAAGCAGCTTATGAAATACCTTCTGTTCACGCTCGCGATTGAGTTACAAGGACGAGTCCATGCGCAACCTGCCACCATACTGGCGTGCCAGTATGGTGGCAGTCCGCCGACCATCACTTCGCCTCCCCAGACGGGAAGTCCGACCATCGAAGGAGCGTTGCAAGTAAGTGCCGAATCGAGCCCCCGCTACCATTTCTCAGGCTTACGCTTCAGCTGCGTATTCCGGCGATTGTGACCGGCTGTTCCGGCTGAACGTGACCGGGGATTCCGCCGGGTCGGCGCTGGGTGGGTTTCTTACTCCGATCGGTCACGTTCCGTCAACGTCTGCGGCTCCGTGATCCGTTCTGGACGGTTTGTTTCACGGGCCGCGCGTAGCGCGGTCTGACCGCCCGAAGGGCGGGCAGAAGCACCTGCGTAGGCGCGTCGACGGAGTGGCAAGCCGATCACTGCGTCAGCCTTTCTCCGCGTCCTTGGTGGCGCCTGCGCGTTTGCGCATCGACTCCTTGCCCTGCAAGTGGATCTTGTGCGAGCGATGGATCAGACGATCCATGATCGCATCGGCGAGGGTCGGGTCGTTCAGGTACTCATGCCAGTGCTCGATCGGTAGCTGACTGGTCACGATCGAGGAGCGCGAGCCGACGCGATCATCGAGCAGCTCGAGCAGATCGTTGCGCTCGCGCGGCCCGATCGGGCTGATGGCGAAGTCGTCGATGACGAGCAGCTGTATTTTGGCGATTGCTGCGAGGCGCTTGCGGAAGCTGCCGTCGGCGTGACAGAGGGTGAGTTCCTCGAACAGACGCGGAGCGCGCACGTACCAAGCCGAGAGCCCGGCCCGGCACGCCTGATGCGCCAGCGCGCACGCCAGGTAAGTCTTGCCGGCGCCGGTAGCCCCATGGATCAACAGGTTCTGGCTCTGGCCGATCCACTCGCACGAGGCGAGGCTGGCCAGCTGTGCCCGGTCAAGACCGCCGCGGCCGCGGTAGTCGATGTCCTCGAGCGCAGCAGCACGTTCCTTCGGCTGGCAGGACTTCCACAGCCGTCCCATGCGGCGGTTTTCCCGATGCGTGACCTCGCGCTCGAGCAGCAACGCGAGGCGCTCCTCGAAGGCGAGCTGCTGGGCGGCGGTGGTCGTCATCTGCTCGCTCAGCGCGAGCGCCATGCCGTGCAGCTTCAGGCGGTTCAGTGCCTCGAGGGTGGGTTGGATGAGCATTGTTCATCATCTCCTTCGGTCATGGACGGCTCAGCCGTCTGGGTGGTGGCACGGAAGTACTCCGCCCCGCGCACGTTCTCGTGCGCGAGCGAGGCGGTGGGCGCGGCCGTGTCCGCGCCCGGGAAGAGCTCAGGGTGCTGATCGAGCTTGGCCTCGAGGATCGCCTCGATGCGCTTGCGGGTCGGGGAACCGAGCGTCAGGGCGCGCCGACAGGCCGCTTCCAGGCGCTGCTCGCCGTAGGCGTTGGCGAGGCTCAAGAGGCCCAGGCACGTGCGATAGCCTTGCTCGGGATGCGGGCGGTGCTCGAACTGCCATTGCACGACAGCGCCGGTACCCGGGCCGATCTTCTGGCCCCAGCCGATCAGCCGACCCGGCGTCCACTGGGCGTGCCGGCGGTGCGACTCGGGCATGTGCTCAGGCAAGGTGGTGTGCGCGCCGCGCTGGTAGGAGCGCAGGTGCGCCCCGACACGGCGGCCCTTGAACAGGCACTCGATGGCCGAGGCCGTCATGCGCACGTGCACGTACTCACCGACCAACGGGTGCGGCACGCTGTAGTAATGCCCGTCGGCCTCCACGTGGTAGTCGATGCCGACCTTGGCTTTGCGCCACTCGGCGTACTCGTAGCGCCGCGCCGGGAGCGCCTTCATCGCCGGCCGGTCGATCGACTCGAACGCCTCGGCGCGCGAGCCCGGCAGCTTCTTGAACGGACGGTGGTTCAACTCGAGCAGCAGCGTTGCGATGACGGCGTTGAGCTCGGCGAGGGAGAAGAACTGCCGCTTGCGCAGGCGCGCCAGGATCCATCTCTGCACCACGAGCACGTGGCTCTCTGCGACCGCCTTGTCACGGGGCTTGTACGGCCGTGCCGCGATGATCGCGCACCCGTAGTGACGCGCCATATCGCCGTACGTGGAGTTCTCCTCCGGCTCGTAGCGGCAGGCCTTCTTGATCGCGCTCTTGAGGTTGTCCGGTGTCAGGATCTCCGGAACACACCCCAGATGTTCGAACATCCGGACGTGCGAGCCGATCCAGTCGGGAAGCTGCTGCGTCCAGGTGGCTTCCGCGTAGGTGTATTTGCTCGCGCCCATCGCGGCGACGAAGATCTGCGCGCGCAGGACCTCCCCGGTCACCGCGTTGATCACCGGCACGGTGTCGCCACTGTAGTCGATGAACAGCTTCTCCCCGGCCCGATGTGTCTGGCGCATCGAGCGGGCGAGACCCTCGCAAAAGCGCCGGTAGTGCCAGCAGAACTGGCTGTACCGGTAGGACCGCTCACC
>JAPTUI010000396.1 GCA_028067895.1 Pseudomonadota bacterium
AGATCGACAAGAATGGCGCCTCGGGTGTCTACGGTTCGGACGCCATCGCGGGTGTCGTGAACGTCATCCTGCGCAAGGAGTACCAGGGCTTCAAGGTCAGCGCCGAAACCGGCACGTCCCAACGCGGCGACGGCACGATGGAGCACATCGGCTTCATCGGCGGTCATGGCAGTCTCGCCGAAGACGGCTACAATTGGTACGTGTCGGGCGACTTCCGTCATCAGGATCAGATCCTGGCGCGCAACCGCAACGGCCTGTGGGACAACATCGATTACACGCCCTTCGGTGGTACGTTCGGCGGCGCGAACAACGTGGGTCAGGCCGCGGCGCTGGATCCGATCTTCGCGTATCCGCAGTCGGGCACCGGGTACTTCATTGATCCGGCCACCGGCAGCATCGTCAATTATCTGCCGGGCTGTGATGCGCAGGCTCAGTCGCTCAACAAATGCTTGACGATTGATCCGAATGCCCAGTTGCAGCCTGCGACGACCCGCGTCGACCTGCTCGGCAAGTTCACCAAGCAGCTGAGCGACAACTGGACCCTCGGTATTCAGGCGTCATGGTTCGAGAGCTCCTCGCAGGAGAAGACCGGGTATTCGGGCGGCGTCGGTAATGTCGCCGGCGTCAGCAATCTGGTGTTTGGTCCCGGCATGCCGCTGACGGTCGTGCCGGCCTCGGCGCTGGTGACGCCGAACATCATTACGGTGCCGAGCACCAACCCGATGTATCCGGCGTGCACGACCCAGAGTTGGTGCGGACAGCCGCTTGCGTTCCAATACGACTTCCCGGAGCTGGGCTCGGTCTCGACGTTGACGAACACCAATACGTACCGGTTGCTGGCGACGTTGAAGGGCCGGGAGGCGGGTTGGCGCATCGATGCCACCGCGGGCGCCATGTACGCCAAGATGGACTATAAGCTGCTCGGCCAGATCAACAGTGCGGCCCTGCAGAGCGCGCTGAACAACGGTTACGTCTTCGGCAGCTCCAGCGGCACTCAGCTGTTCGCGCCTGCGATGGAGACGACTCCATGGAGCGAGCTCGATCTGGTGGACATCCACGGCCAGCACAAGCTGTTCGAGCTGCCCGGCGGCCCGCTGCAGCTTGCCGTTGGCGTGCAATGGTACAAGAAGGTGCAGGACGAGCACGCGCCGCCGTCGGCGGTGTCGGGCGCGCAGACCGAAGGTGGCGGACCGATCTACGTGATCGGCACCGAGAAGGATGCTGCGGCGTTCCTCGAGCTGGACGGCAAGCCAATCAAGCATTTCGAGGTGGATGCGGCGGGACGGTTCGATCATTACCAGGGCGTGGGCTCGGCGTTCACGCCGCAGTTCGGCGTGAAGTACACGCCCTGGCACTGGATCGCCCTGCGTGGCACCTGGGGCAAGGGTTTCCGGGCCCCGTCGGCCGCCGAGGGCGGCGCCTCCGGTGAGCTGTTCGGTGCCGGTGCGTTCACCGATCCGACGCTGTGCCCGAATCCGAGCACCAGTACCAATACGAACATCGTCGCCGGGCCTGGTGACTACTCGACGCAGTGCAGCATCCAGGTGACCGGCTTCCAGGCCGCCAATCCGCATCTGCAGAACGTCAAATCGACCAACTGGACGGCTGGCATCGTGTTGCAGCCGCTGCGCGAGGTAAGCCTGACGGGTGATTATTACAACATCAAGGTAACCAACGACATCATCTCGGCGTTCGAGGCCGGCGGCCTGACCAACTACAGCAGCATCCTGCGCGGCGCGCCGATCATCCAGCCGTACTGCCCGACGACCTTTACCGCCGGTTGCACGTCCGGGCAGCTGGTCAACCAGGTCACTCCCGTCGGCACCATTCTGGCGCTCTCGTATCCGTACGTGAATGCGGGTGCGACGCACACCAGCGGCTTCGACATCGACATCCGGGCGCACTATGACGCGGGCTACTACGGCCGCTTCACGATGGATGCAACCTGGACGCACCTGCTGACCTACCAGCTGACCTTCAATGGTCAGACCTATGAGCTGGCCGGAACGCACGGTCCGTCGGGTGTCTCGGGCGACACGGGCAGTCCGAAGGACCGGGCGAGCCTGCAGGTGAGCTGGCAGCGCGGGGCGCTCACCATCTCCCCGAGCGTGAATTTCGTCGGCCACTTCGACATCACCGATCCCTCATCGGGGATTCCGACGTGCAACTCGGCGATCGGATATGACGCGCGTTTCCTCAACGGCGTGACCCCGCAGAACTCGCAGTTCTGTTCGGTGGGGTACTATCTGCAGACGGACATTTACGGGGCCTACCAGATCAATTCGCACTTCCAGGTTCATGCGGCGGTGACGAATCTGTTCAACAAGGTTCCGCCAGTCGATATGCAGACCTACGGTGGCGGCACGTACTTCTATCCGTACGATCCGGCGTACGACCAGGGCGGAGCCGTGGGCCGTTACTTCACGCTGGGAGCGACCTACAGCTACTAACAGAAAGACCTCGGGGCATGACCTCGAGCCGGGTGTGGCGCGACCGAGGCGGTCGCGCCACACCCCTTGAATACGGCCCCGCGAGGGGCCGTCTTTCTGTGCGTCCGGTACGGGCGCACTCTTGTGGGTGCAAGTCCCGCCGCCAGCGGGTCACGGCGCGCGAGGCGCAACTGCCGGAGCACGACCGATCGTGCGGGGGGATCGAGGTGTGAAACGGCGGCCTGAGGCACAAGAGCCGGATACAAGGTAGCGTCGAGCAGGGCGAGCGGCCGCCAGGGCGACACGGGGCAGCGAGTCAACGGAGGCCGCGGTGCGCGCCGAGCAGCGCGTTGTTCGGGAGGGTTCAAGTCCCGACGATCTACCGGGAATTGCTTGCGACGGGCGCATGATCACTCGGGGCCTGCAAGGCCGCTGCTGGTGGTGTGTCAGCGGCAAAACACTCAATTTCCCCCTGAGGGTTGAGTACTTTGACCGCCTTGGCATGCCTCACATCACCGCGACCTTATCGAACCGCCCGGTGCGGATCTGCACGCCGGATGGTGTAGCAGAGGAGCGGTCCTCATGGACCGCCGCCTATGCCGCGTGTGCCCATTTCGTTTCCGCGGCCATGGATCCGGCAGCGCGAGGCTAACGTTCGCAGCACACTGCAGGGGACTCAAGCGGAGATCGTCACGGCCGCGATGACCCTATTGCGGCCGCTATCTTTGGCCCGATACAGTGCCGCATCGGCGTCCTGGATGAGTAATTCCGCAGTGCAGCGCGGATGAGCGCCTCGCCGGCTCACCACCCCGATGCTGACCGTGAGGTCGCTCTCGCCGCAGTGGGAACTCTGCACCTTCATACGGACACGCTCTGCAAGTGCCAGAGCGCCCTCGCCATCGGTCCCAGGCAGAATGACCACAAATTCCTCGCCGCCGTATCGAGCGGCGATGTCCGATTCGCGCACAACGGAGCGAATGACCGTGGCGAGTTGACGCAAAATAACGTCGCCGACCTGGTGGCCGAATTGATCATTATACGACTTGAAGTGGTCGGCATCGATGAGCAGTAGCGACAGGTATTCGCCTGAGCGATGGCAGCGCGCGACGGCTTGGTTCAACTGCTGCGTCAGGGCAAGGCGGTTGTATAGTCCGGTCAGCGGATCGGTGACAGCCTGAGCGTGCAACTGCATGTTCAAGTGCCGTAGTCGAGTTTGGTATTCCTCGAGCTCATTCTGGTACGAGCGGGCCGATTCGAGCGCGTCCTGCAGTGCGCGATGCATCGAGCGCAACTTCAGCTGTGCGGCTGCTTGGCGGGCGAGCGCTTCCAGGGCGGCGCGCTGGCGTGGCTCGAGCCGCCGCGGTCGGTGGTCGAGCACACACAGCGTGCCGAGCGCGTAGCCTTCGTCGGTGACGAGAGGTGCGCCGGCGTAGAAGCGGAACTGTTGTGCTCCGGTGACGAGAGGATTATCGGCAAAGCGGCTGTCGAGCGTTGCATCTGGAACCTCGAGCACACGATCCGATTCGAGAATCGCATGGGCACAGAAGGAGACGTCCCGATCGGTCTGATCCAGCTCGATACCATGGTGCGACTTGAACCACTGCCGGTGCTCGTCGACGAGGCTGACGAGCGCCACCGGGGTGTCGCAGATAGTTGCAGCGAGCAGCGTCAGATCGTCGAAGCCTTGCTCCGGCGATGAATCCAGTACGGTTAGAGTCCTAAGTGCAGCAAGGCGTTCCCTTTCATTGTCCGGAAGCGCTGCACTCTTCATCTGTGAATGCTCTGAGGATGCGTACGGGCGGCCTCGCGTATCTTAGGCAAATTATTCCAGCAATTTCCACGATATACTGTGACGATATCTCTGCTTCTTCAAGCTGAACTGCGCTCCGCGCGCCATTCCGGTTGCTGAGACCGGGTCAGTCGTCATTGGACGCAAGCAGCATTCCGCCCCAGGTCGGTCGGCGCAGCCGGGTGCTGGTGGCGGCGCTCTCCACGACCCCGAGCCCGGCATGGGCACGCAGCTTCGATTCGAGGCAGGCGGCGCTTGCTGGCCGGCCGAACAGATAGCCCTGGTATTGATCGCAGCCGAGCGCGGCCAGACGGGCCAGCTGCAGCGGTGTCTCGACTCCCTCGGCGATGACCTTCATGTGCAAGCTGTGCGCGAGGGAGATGATGGCGTGCACGATCAGACCGGTCTGAGGATCGTCGTTCATCTCGCGCACAAAGCTGGCATCGATCTTGAGCCGGTCGATCGGGAATCGTCGCAGATAACTCATGTTCGAATAGCCGGTGCCGAAATCATCGACCGATACCAGCACGCCCATGCGGCTGAGCTGCTCGAGGATGCCGACCGAGGACTGCGCGTCGGTCATCACCGCGCTCTCGGTGATCTCCAGCTCGAGCAGCTTCGGCGCCAGCTGCTGTGCATCGAGTGCCGCGGCGATGGTGTGCAGCAGGCCACTTTCCCGGAACTGCAGTGCGGAGAGGTTCACGGCCACGCGCAGTGGCAGACCCTCGTTCTGCCACTGGCGCGCTTGCCGGCAGGCTGCCTGCAGCACCCAAGCGCCGATCGGCAGGATGAGGCCGGTTTCCTCGGCAATCGGGATGAACGTGAGGGGCGGGATGTAGCCGCGTTCGGGGTGGCGCCAGCGCAGCAGCGCCTCGACGCTACTGACGCGTCCGGTCACGACGTCGACGCGCGGCTGGTAATGCAGTTCGAACTGGTCACGCTCGAGGGCACGGTACAGATCGCTCTCCAAGCGCAGCCGCTCCTGCGTGAAGCCGTTCATGTCCGCGGCGAAGCACTGCCAGGTCCGCCCGCCGCGTCGCTTTGCGCTGTACATGGCTTCATCGGCGTGGGCGAGCAGCGTCTCCTGCGCGTCGGCGTCGCCCGGGTGCAGACTGATGCCGATGCTGGTGGATACCAGGACCTCGAGCGTGTCGAGGCGCAGCGGCTTACTCAGTGCCTCGATGATGTTCTCGGCGAGCCGACCGGCCTCCGCGGAGCTGCGCACCTGGCGGGCCAGCACGAGAAATTCATCGCCGCTCATACGGGCGATCGTGTCGCCGGAGCGCACCGCGGCGCGCAGCCGGCGCGCCACCTCGCGCAGCAGCTCATCGCCGGCGCTGTGCCCGAGGGAATCGTTGATCAGTTTGAAACGGTCGAGATCGAGCGCAAAAACGGCGAACGGACCGAGGCCGGTGCGCGCATCGTTCAGGGCCGCCCCGAGACGCTCGAGGAAGGCCGTGCGGTTCGGCAGACCGGTCAGCGCATCGTGCAGCGCCTGGTGTCGCAGTTGCGCGTTGATCTGGCGCAGCCGGCCCGCATGGGCCCGGGCGCGGGCGGCCAGTTCAGTGGTGTACAGATCACTGATCAGGGTGCAGGCGAGCACGCTGCCGGCGACGAGGGCGATGGTCGTGGCGCACCAGAAGCTGTCGAGCACCAGGCCGCCGCGGCTGACGGCTCCCGGCGCGAAGTGTCCCGCGGCCATGCCGAGATAATGGGTGCCGCTGATCGCCAGGCCCATCAGCGCCGCGCCGCCGAGGCGCGAGAGTGGATAGGTGCCGTGGTCCCGCCGCGGGTGGAACGTCAGGCCCAGCGCAAGGCCCGAGGCGAGGATCCCGAACAGGATCGAGGCGCCGACCCACGCGGCCCGGTAGTGAATCGCCGGGGTGATGTCGATGGCAGCCATGCCGAGGTAATGCATGGCCGCGATGCCGCCGCCCATCACGAGGGCCCCGACCCCGAGTCGGCGTGCGCTGAGTTGCTCGACGGCCGCGATCCGGATTGCGCCCCAGGAGGCAAGGATCGCCACCAGCAGCGACAGCAACGTCAGGGCGACGTTGTAGTGCAATTGAATCGACATCGACATGGCGAGCATGCCGATGAAATGCATCGACCAGATGCCGATGCCGAGGACGCAGGCCCCGCCGAACGTCCAGAAGCGACGCAGCGGCCGACCTTCGTCCGTCACGCGCGCGGCGAGCCGAAATGCCGTGTAGGAGACGAAGACGGCGACCGCGACCGACAGCGCGACCAGCCAGCTATTGAACGTGATGGGCATGGTGGGACGTTTCCATGCGCGCATCCTACTGATGACCGCTCGGCCGGGCGTGAATCACGTCGCAGCTCCACGTAGGCACTCTCGCCCTGCCGCCGCGCGGGCTGGGTGGCTAACTCGTTAATTAAACGAGGAATTTTTGGCTCTGTTGGCGCGAGTGAAGAATGCGCGTACGTACAAATCCCGATGCACACCGGAGCTTCTCGACACGTCGGTGTGGGCCGCACTAGGTCATTTGCCGCACCGGATGCAAGACTTGTTGCGCGGCGCCCGATTGCGCATAGTGCGGCCTCCTTCGGCCGACCCCTTCGCACCGCTGATGCTGTCTATTGAATCCCGTATTGCCGCGGAACTCGCGGTCCGCCCGCCGCAGGTGCTCGCCGCCGTTGCGCTGCTCGACGGCGGCGCCACTGTCCCGTTCGTCGCCCGCTACCGCAAGGAGGCGACCGGCGGCCTCGATGATGCGCAGCTGCGCACGCTGCAGGAGCGCCTGATCTATCTGCGCGAGCTCGAGGAGCGGCGTGCGGTCGTGCTGAAGAGCATCGAGGAGCAGGGGAAACTGACGCCCGAGCTGCGCGCGAACCTCGAGGCTGCCGACACGAAGCAGCGCCTCGAGGATCTGTATCTGCCCTACAAGCCCAAGCGGCGCACCAAGGCGCAGATCGCGCGCGAGGCGGGTCTTGATGTGCTCGCCGCTGCGCTGCTCGAGGACCCGCGGCTCGAGCCAGAGCGCGAGGCAGCCAAGTACCTGCGCGAGCCGTTCAGCACCGAACAGGGCGAGAACCCGGGTGCGCCGGACGCCAAGGCGGCGCTGGAGGGCGCCCGCCAGGTGTTGATGGAGCGATTCGCGGAGGATGCGGCGCTGGTCGGCGCACTGCGCGAGCACCTGCGCGAGACCGGCTGGGTGGTCGCGAAGCTCGAGCCGGGCAAGGAGGAGGCAGGCGCGAAGTTCCGCGACTACTTCGACTATCGCGAGCCGTTCAAGGCGGTTCCTTCGCATCGGGCGCTGGCGCTGTTTCGCGGGCGCAAGGAGCAGGTGCTGCAGGTCGCTCTGAAGCTGCCCGAGCAGCTCGAGACGGAGAATGCGCCCGCACCCGCCGCCGAGGTCACCTCCTGCGAGCGCAAAATCGCCGCCCGCTTCTCGATCGCCGATCAGGGGCGAGCGGCCGATGCGTGGCTCGCCCAGACGGTGCGCTGGTGCTGGCAGGTGAAGCTCGCCTGGCAGCTCGAGGGCGAGCTGTTCGCCGAGTTGCGCGAGAGCGCCGAAACCGAGGCGATCTCGGTGTTCGCGCGCAATCTGCACGACCTGCTGCTCGCCGCGCCGGCCGGTCCGCGCGCGACGATGGGGCTCGATCCGGGGCTGCGCACCGGAGTGAAGGTTGCGGTCGTTGACCGCACCGGCAAGGTGCTCGACACCGCGACGGTCTATCCGCACGTGCCGCGCAATGATTGGGAGACGGCGCTGCAGGTGCTTGCGGCGCTCTGCCGCAAGCATTCGGTCGATCTGATCAGCATCGGCAATGGAACGGCGTCCCGCGAGACGGACCGGTTGGCCGCCGATCTGATCAAGCGTTTTCCCGACCTGAAGCTCACCAAGATCGTCGTATCGGAGGCCGGTGCCTCTGTGTACTCGGCATCCGAGCTCGCATCGCGCGAGCTGCCCGAGCTCGACGTCAGCCTGCGCGGTGCGGTGTCGATTGCGCGTCGCCTGCAGGACCCGCTCGCCGAGCTGGTCAAAATCGATCCGAAATCGATCGGCGTCGGTCAGTACCAGCACGACGTCAACCAGAGCAAGCTCGCCCGCTCGCTCGACGCGGTGGTCGAGGACTGCGTCAACGCGGTCGGTGTCGACGTCAACACCGCCTCCCCGGCGCTTCTGGCGCGCATCTCGGGCCTTTCGGCGACGCTGGCCGAGTCCATCGTGCGTCACCGCAACGAGCACGGAGCGTTCGCGAGCCGTGACGCGCTGCTCGCCGTGCCGCGTTTGGGCGCAAAGACGTTCGAGCAGGCTGCGGGATTCCTGCGCGTCAATGACGGTTCGAACCCGCTCGACCGCTCCTCGGTGCACCCAGAGGCCTATCCGCTCGTCGAGCGCATCCTCGGGGATCTCGGCAAGCCGCTCGCCGAGGTGATGGGCGACGCCGGCGCGCTGAAGCAGCTCGATGCCAACCGGTATACCGATGCGCGCTTCGGTCTGCCGACGGTGCGCGACATCTTGCGCGAGCTGGAGAAGCCTGGCCGCGATCCGCGTCCGGAATTCAAGACCGCGGTATTCCACGAGGGTGTGGAGGATCTGAAGGATCTCACGCCCGGCATGCTGCTCGAGGGCGTGGTGACCAACGTCACCAACTTCGGCGCATTTGTCGACATCGGTGTGCACCAGGACGGTCTGGTACACATCTCGATGATGTCGCACCGGTTCGTGAAGGACCCGCGCGAGCTCGTCAAAGCGGGCGACGTGGTCAAGGTCAAAGTGCTCGAGGTCGACCTGCAGCGTCGGCGCGTTGCGCTCACGATGCGGCTCGATGAGGCCCCGTCGCGCGAGCGCACCGGCGGTGCGCCGCGTCCAAGCGGGGGAGCGGATCGGAGCCGCGGCAACTCGCGACCCGCCCCGCGGGCGCCCGCGGCTCGCGCCGCCGAGCCCGGCGGCAATGGCGTGATGGCCGAGGCCTTGGCCCGCGCGCTGAAGCGCTAGCGATGCACGGCGCTGCGCCGGCTCACGTGGGCGGCGCGGCGCACGTACTGCCCTTCAGTGCGCTGAAGTAGTAGTGACGAAAGCGCAGCGTCGCGCGGTCGGTGGGTACGGAACGATCGGCTCGCGCCGGCGGGATCTCCGGCGGCTCGGAGGACTCGACGATGGCGCGGTCTTCCGCGGCGATGCGCCGGTTGGCCCGGTTGAACAGCCCATCGAGCAGTGGCGAGCGCGCAAAATTGCGTGCTGCAATGAGCAAGAGTTTGGTGCGCCGTTCAGCCACCGGGATGCAGGCGACCGCCAACGTCAGCTCGCGCCCCGGCACGGGAATGTGCAGATTCATCTGGTTGGGGCGGCGAAAGTCGAGCATGCCGGGGCGCACCTGCCCGTGCAGTGCAGTGCGAACACGCCATCCCCACTCCTGCGGCTCGATCAGTGTCTCGAGACGCTCCCCGAGCAGCGCCACGAGGTCCTTGCCGATGGTGCGCCGGTGCACGAAAGGCAGGTGCGGCCAATCGAGCATGTTCTCCATCGCACGGGTCCAGTGCGTGTTCCAGGTCATCTCGATGCCGCTGATCCGGGTGCGGGTGCCGAGCAGTGCCTCATGCACGGAAGGGGGCTGCGGTGGCGGATCGCCGCTCGAGGTGTGGATCCAGATCTGACCTGCGAGCTCGACAGCAGGCACGGCGAGGGCGGCGAGGCGCTCGCGGCGCACGTCTGGATTCCAGGGAACCTCGACGCACTGTCCGGAGCGCGCGAAACGCCAGCCGTGAAACGGGCACTGCAGGCAGCCGTCCACCACGGCGCCCAGCGAGAGCGCCACGCCCCGGTGGGGACAGCGGTCGAGCAGGGCCGCGGGCGCCCCATGCACGTCCCGAAATAGCACGAGTGCAGTGCCGGCCACCTCGATGCGCAGGGGGCGGGCGCGCGCCAGCTGCGAGCTGAACGCGACGGGCGTCCAGACCTGGGCGAAGTCCTGAAACATGTCGCTCACCCCGCGTTCACGCTGGGGGATTCGCGTTCAGCCCGGTACTCCGCGATCACTCGCGGCAACTGCTCGAGGCGGCAGATGAAGCGCACGCCCGGGAGTCGGCGGCGCAGCCGGTTCCAGAGTGCGCCGCCGGCCCAGATTTCAATCCGCTGCGGCAGTCGGTCACGCAGATCTTCGAGCATCTCCAGTGCGGCCTTCTGCCGCAGCGCCTCGCTGAAGGACAGACCGACCACCTCCACTCCCTGCAGCCGCGAGATCTCGCTGATGTCCCAGGCGGGCGTCTGCACACCCAAGGAGACGCAGCGTATGCCTTCGACCACCAGACACGCCTGGGCCATCAGCAGACCGAGGTGGTGCTCCTCACCCGGCAGCGTCGTCAGCATCACGCTGGGGCCGCGCACCCCGGGGTAGATCGCCCCGATGCCCTGGCGCAGTTGGTGCTGCATTTGCTCGGTGTAGAGGTGCTCCTGGCTGATCGAAAGCTGGCCGAGCGACCAGGCCTCGCCGACCTTGAGATTCATCGGAGCGGCGAACTCGATGACGAAGCGTTGCAGTCCGAGCCGCTGCAACGCCAGGGACAGGTGCGCGCGCAGCCCGGCCTCGTCGTAGGCCGCCAGGAGCTGCAGCGTCGTCTCGATCCGCTCGCTCTCTTCGGAGCGGGTGCCCTGGGCGGGCATCCCCCCCTCGTCCGAGGCCCGCGCGAGCAGCGCCTCGAGCGGTGCACCAACCAGCTGGCCGGGACGCAGCCCGCGGTCGAGCAGCCGACTGATCACCCGCAGTTTGTGCACCTGATCTTGCGGGTAGAGGCGCTCGCCGTGCGCATCACGCCGCGGGAGCGGAAATCCGTAGCGCCGCTCCCAGACCCGCAAGGTGTCCTTGGACAGCCCCGTCTCGCGTTCCACGGCGCTGATCGACGCATCGGGCAGCTGAGTCGTTGGCACAATTGTCCTGGACAAAAATTGACAGATCTCTATTTCAAGCCTATTGTTCCAGTGAAAAGTATTTTTGTCCAGGACAAATTGCCTACGAGGACGCTCCATGAATGCTGCTGCCCGTTCTGTGCTCGCCGATGTTCAAGCCAGCCCCGACACCCGCAACATCCGCATCAACCGGGTGGGCGTGAAAGGCTTGCGGACCCTGCTGCGGGTACGCCAGGCGGACGGCGGCGAGCAATCCACGGTGGCCCGGCTGGATATGTCCGTCGGGCTCCCGGGCGAGGTGAAGGGGACGCACATGTCCCGCTTCGTCGAGATCATCGAGGGCAATCCGAGCGCGCTCGATCTGCCGGCGCTGTTGGCGCTGCTGCAGCGGATGCTCGCGCGGCTCGGGGCCGACCGAGGCGAGATCGCGGTGGCCTGCACGTACTTCATCCGCAAAGCCGCGCCGGTCTCGGGGGTGGAGAGCCTGCTCGATCACGAGATTCTGATGCGTGCCGTGCACGACCCGCACGGCGGAACTCGAGCGACGCTGCAGGTGTGCGTGCCGGTGACGAGTCTGTGCCCCTGTTCGAAGGAGATTTCCGAATACGGTGCGCACAACCAGCGCTCGCACGTGACCATCGAGGCGCAGCTGAACGCGCCGATGACGATCGAGGAACTGGTGCGCATCGCCGAGGAAGAGGCGTCCTGCGAAGTGTTCGGTTTGCTGAAGCGGCCGGACGAAAAATTCGTCACGGAGCGCGCCTACGACAATCCGAAGTTCGCCGAGGATCTCGTACGCGACATCGCGGTGCGTTTGAACGCCGAGGCGCGGATTACGCGCTACCGCGTGACGGCGGAGAACTTCGAGTCCATCCACAACCACTCGGCGTTTGCCGAAATCGAGCACGAGGCAACCACGGACATCACCGATCGGCTGCATCTCGCCTGAGCGCACCGGCAGCCCGATCCCGCCGGCTCGCTCGCGCCGCCTGAGCACCGGCCGCGCGCACAACGCTGGCGCGTCGTCGAACGGGGGCGTAAGGTAAGTCCACATGAGGGAGGGGGCAGGGACAACATGCGCGCGGGTGCACACGGCGTCGGGTCGCGGTGGACTGCGTCGATGCGTCCTCGCCGCTGAACTGAGGATGCGCACCGAGACACCCGGCTGCAGTCATCAACGGCGTACCCCGTGGGGACGCGCGCGTGATCTTCACGGCTGAAGGGAGTGCAGGTGCCGATGCGTTGGACGACGGAACGCAAGACGCAGCTGGCCTTCGCCTGTGCTTTGGCCTGCGTGGTGCTGATCGGGGTCGTCTCCGTGCTCAGCCTGCAGCGCCTGCGACGCGATGCCGCCTGGGTCACGCACACCGTCACGGTGCTCGCTGATCTGCGCGAGCTGCAGGATGGCATCGAGACGGCCGAGTCCGACGAACGCGACTTCCTCATCACCCAGAGCCCGGCCGATCTGCGTGGCTACCGGCAGGCTGCGCACGCCATCGAAAGCGGTTACGGACAACTGAAGCGCCAGACCGCCGATAACCCACTCGAACAGCACCGCCTGGTACGGCTCGCGCCGCTGCTCGCCGCCCGCATTGCCGGCTTGAGTGACCTGCTCGCGCTGCGGCGCGAGCAAGGGTTCCGCGCCGCGCAGCGCCAGCAGGTGCTGGCGCGTGAGCATCGCTCGACCGCCGAGCAGATCGACCGGATCATCGGCCGGATGCGCACCACCGAGCGCACGTTGCTGGCGGGCCGCGAGGCGACCGCCGCGCAGCGTGCGCACCTGACCGAGCAGACCGTCGCCGGCGGCGGTGCACTCGCGTTCATCATCACCGCTCTGGCGCTCTGGGCGCTGCGGCGGGACTTCGCCGGGCGCCGCCGCGCCGAGACCGCGGTGCGCCAGCTGAACGCCGAACTCGAGAATCGCGTCATCCAGCGCACCGATGAGCTGGCCCGCGCCAACGCATCCGTGCAGGCCAGCGAGCGGCGGCTGCGCGCATTCGTCAGTACGACCTCGGATGTCGTGTACCAGATCGCACCGGATTGGAGCGAACTGCGCGCACAGCGCGCCGACCGCGACGGCGGGGCGCCGCCGGTGGCGACCACGGACTGGCTCGAACGGTTCGTCCATCCCGAGGACCGCGAACGGGTGCGAGCGGCCGTCGCCGAGGCACTGCGCACCGGCGGGGTGCTGGAGCTCGAGCATCGCGTCCGCCGAAGTGATGGCAGTGTCGGGTGGGTGGTGTCCCGGGCCGTCCCGCTGAAGGACGGGGCGGACCGCGTGGTCGAGTGGTTCGGCGCCGCCAGCGACGTGACCGAACGCAAGGAGGCGCGCCTGAAGCTCGAAGCGCAGCTCGCGCGACTGAACCTGCTCGACAGCATCACGCGGGCCATGGGCGAGCGCCAGGACGTGCACAGCATCTTCCAGGTCGTCATCCGGACCCTCGAGGCGCACCTGGCGCTCGATTTCTGCTCGATCTGCCGCTACGACGGCGCGGCGCATCGCCTGATCGTCGCGCGTGTCGGGGCGCAAAGTGGAGCGCTCGCGCTCGAATTGGCGCTCGGGGAGAATGTCCGCATCGATATCGGCCAGAACGGCCTGTCACGCTGCGTGCAGGGCGAGCTGGTGTATGAGCCGGATCTGGCGGCGCTCGATGCGCTGTTCCCGCGCCGTCTGGCCGCCGGTGGCCTCGGGTCGCTGGTGGCGGCACCGCTGCGCTTCGAGAGCCAGGTGTTCGGCGTGCTGCTCGCCGCGCGGCGCGAGCCACGCAGTTTCTCGAGCGGAGAGTGTGAGTTTCTGCGGCAGCTCGCCGAGCACGTTGCGCTCGCGGCGCAGCAGACGCAACTGCACGAGGCGCTGCAGCGCGCCTACGACGATCTGCGTCAAACGCAGCAGGCGGTGCTGCAGCAGGAACGGCTGCTCGCGCTCGGCACGATGGCGAGCGGCATCGCGCACGACATCAACAATGCGATCTCGCCGATCATGTTGTATACGGACATGCTGCTCGAGGACCGCGAGGTGCCGTCCCGGGCCCACAAGCCGCTGCAGGTGATTCAGCGTGCGGTCGAGCAGGTGGCGCATACGGTGGCGCGTATGCGCGAGTTCTACCGCGTGCGTGAGCCGCAACAGCGACTCACGCCCGTCGACCTGAATCAGCTCGTCGCCGACGTGCTCGACCTGACCCGTGCTCGCTGGAGCGACATGCCGCAGCAGCGCGGCGTCGTGATCGAGCTGCAGACCGAACTGCAGCCGGATCTGCCGCGCGTGCCAGGCGTCGCCAGCGAGCTGCGCGATGCGCTCACCAACCTGGTGTTCAATGCCGTCGATGCGATGCCGCAGGGCGGACGCTTGCGGCTGCAGACGCGCTTGCTGACGCCGGCCGCAGCGAGCGGCGGCGCGCGAGGCTACGTGCAGCTGGCGGTGAACGACTCGGGAGTAGGCATGGACGAAGAGACCCGCAGCCGCTGTCTCGAGCCGTTCTATACGACCAAGGGTGAGCGCGGCACCGGCCTCGGGCTGCCGATGGTCTACGGCGCCATGCAGCGCCACGGTGGTGAAGTAGAGGTCGCGAGCGTCCTCGGCAAAGGAACCTGCGTGACGCTCAGTTTCCCGGTGATGCGCGACGATGCCGGCAGCGTGACCGGGATCCGTCCCGTCGAGGTGGTTCCGCCCCGGCGCATTCTGCTCGTCGATGACGATCCGATCGTGATGCAGTCGACCCGAGAGACGCTGAGTGCTGACGGCCATGCCGTCACCATCGCCGACGGAGGGCAGGCCGGCATAGACGCGTTCCGCCGCGCGTTGAGTGCGGGGCAACCCTACGACGTCGTCATTACGGATCTCGGCATGCCGCAGGTCGATGGCCGTCAAGTGGCTGCGGCCGTCAAGAGCGCCCGTGCGCAGACGCTCGTCCTGCTTCTGACGGGCTGGGGACGGCGGCTGGTGGAGGAGGGAGAGATCCCGCCGCACGTGGATCGGGTGCTCACCAAGCCGCCGCGTCTGCACGAGCTGCGCGCGGCATTGGTGCCGCTCGGCGATGCGCCGGCGGCCTGAGCGGCTAGACGTTGAGCGCCGGCCGCCCGAATAGATAGCCCTGCAGCAGATCGACGCCGAGCCGGCGCGCGGTCGTGGCTTCGGCCTCGGTCTCGATGCCCTCGAGCACCACGCGGCTGCCGGTCGCCTGTGCGAAGCGGGTCAGCAGCTCGACCAGGCGCTGTTTGCGCTCCTCGCGGTCGATGTTGCGCACGATGCTCATGTCGACTTTCAGGAATGCCGGTTGCAGCTCCGCCAACACGGCAAGGGAATTGTACCCGGAACCCAGATCGTCGATCGCGATGCGAAAGCCGGCCTGCGAGAGCCAGAGGATGGCAGCCCGCCAGTCGGTCTCCTCCAGCAGGTTGCTGCGCTCGGTGATCTCGATTACCAGCCGATCCGCGGCGGCGCGCAGCGGCTCGAAGCGGCGCTTCACCGCCGGCAGATCCGCCAGCTCGCGCGGGTGGGCGTTGATGAACAGCAGCAGTCCCTGCGGCAGCTTGTTCAGCCAGTCCGCGGCGGCGAGCGCGATCCAGTCGGCGAGCGGGCCGAGCATGTCGTGTGTCTCGGCCGCCCCCAGCACCCGCAGCGGCGTGTTGAGTGTGGGGTGGCGGCTGCGCAGCAACGCCTCGTAGCCGTGCAGGGTGCCGCTGCCGGCCTCGATGAGCGGCTGCACGGCGAGCTGCAGCATGCAGCTGCTGATGCAGGCGTCGAGTTCGCGGCGCTGCTGTTCCAACACATCCTGTTGGGCGCGTCCGTAGATCTGCTCGAGCCGGCCGCGCTCGGCGAGGGCTTCCTCGAGCACGTTGAACAGCGCCTCGAGACGAAAGGGCTTGGCGACCAGACGGGAGACTTCGCCGCGGTTGACTGCGCCCATGACGACTGGAAGATCCAGCGCGCCTGACATCAGTACGCGCACGCAGCGCGGCTGCGCTGTTCGCAGCTGTCGCAGGATCTCGAGTCCATCGGGCGGCGGCAGCTGGTAGTCGACGACCGCAGCATCGTAATGCTCTGCCGAGATGCGACGCAGCGCCTCGGGGCCGTCACCGGCTTCCTCGACGTCACAGCCCCTGTGCTCCATCGCGGCCCGCAGGACCGAGCGGAGGTTGTTGTCGTCATCGACGACCAGAACGCGCATCGTGCTCTCCTAGTCCGTCGTCGGAAGTTATAGACGCGCGCCCCCGGGGGCGTCAAATTTGGACGCCCGCAGCCGTGATCCCGGTCGCGCTTTTATTCCTGCCGGCCCGCGCACGTCAGGCGCTGGTGGACATAAATACGCCGGATTTACGGTTGAACAAGGCCGTGAGCAGCACGGCGCGGACCAGGCAGCCCTTGTCACTCGGTTGGGTCTTGATGACATGGGCGACCATGTCGATGCCGAGTGCTTCGATGCGCACATTGCGCCCGGTGCGCAGGGCAACGGCCGTGTACAGGCTCACCCCGGTTGCCGACAGGTCGCGCAGCACGGCCGAGATCGGGGCTGCATCGGGCGTGGCGTGTACGGTGACGCGGTTGTTCTTCTCCACCCGCGGCGCGGAGCGCCGGCCGAACGGCTCACGGCCCTTGGTCAGTTCCGGAGCCACGGGCGCGAGCGGGCTGGCGCAGCGGCGGCAGCGGGTGTCTGCCTCGATGCGCGCCGGGACCGGCGCGGCACAAAACGGGCACATGCCCGCAGTTCGCGCCGCCGTCTGCCGCACCTCGCCGTCGCTCGGGCGGTCGCGGGAGGACAGGGGACGCCGACGGCTGTCGTCGTAGGCTTTGCGTTTGACCGGGTCGCGCAGCACCTGGTAGGCCTGGTTGATGCGTGCGGCCGCCTCGGTATTGCCCCCAAGGTCCGGATGGGCGCGCAGCTGGCTCATCAGGCAGCGGTAGACTGCCGTGATCACCTCGGGCGGGGCCTCGGGCTGAACGTAGAGGATCCGGTACAGATTGCGTCGTTCGTGCGTCATTCGGCATTAAATCGGCTGCCGCGCCCGGGACTTATGACCGGTGCCCGAACATCCCCGGGGCACGGCGGCCCTGGGGCCAAGGCCCGCCAGTCTGCCGTCACCGTCAGAAGAATAACTATCGCACACAAAGCGCTGCGGGGGGCGTGTCCCGGTGACGCCAATCGCATATTCTTGCCGAAGGGCCTGCGGGGCGGGGTGCGGCTGCCTCGGGGGTCGGCGCAGGACTCGGCCCTCATCCTGAACGAGAGACGGAGTGCACCATGACCACGAGCGCCGCAGAACGCTTCAACGGCAAAGTCGTGCTGATCACCGGGGCGTCCTCGGGCATCGGCGAGGAGATGGCGCTGCAACTGTCGCGCGCAGGGGCGCGTCTGGCGCTCGCGGCTCGGCGCACCGACCGGCTCGAGCAGCTGCACGGGCAGATCCTCGCAGCCGGCGGCACCGAACCTCTGATCATCGCCTGCGACGTCACTCGGGATGAAGATCCGTCGCGGGCCGTGGCCGAAACGATCGCGCGCTGGGGCCGACTCGACATCGTCATCGCCAACGCCGGTTTCGGCGTGGTCGGCGCCTTCGCCCAGCTGTCGCTCGAGGACTATCGGCGGCAATTCGAGACGAATGTGTTCGGCGTGTTGCGCACGCTGCAGGCTGCGCTGCCGGCGGTGCTCGAATCGCACGGCCAACTGGTCCTGCTCGGCAGCGTGGCCGGGTGGACCGCCTCGCCGGGAACCTCCCCCTACGCGATGAGCAAGTTCGCCGTGCGCGCACTCGCCAACGCCATTACCCCTGAGCTGGCGTTGCAAGGCGTGCGCGTGACGCTGATCAGTCCGGGGTTCGTCGAGAGCGACATCCGCCGCGTCGACAACCAGGGCCGTCTGCATGCCGAGGCGGCCGAGCCCATTCCGCGCTGGCTGGTGATGGCGCGCAGTGAGGCGGTGCGGACCATGCTGCACGCCATCGCGCGCGGGCAGCGCGAAGTGATCATCACGGGGCACGGCAAGCTGTTCGTCTTTCTGGAGCGATTCTTCCCATGGGTTCTGCGTGCCGCGGCGCGCCGCATGGCCGCCACGCGCGGCGGGTACCGGACGGAGCCGAAGGCTGAGTGAGCCGGACCGCGCGGCTGTTCGAGCTCCTCGATGCACTGCGCGCGCACCGGCGGCCAGTCACTGCAGCGCAGCTCGCCGAGGGGCTCTCGGTGTCGGTGCGCACCGTCTACCGTGACGTCCAGACGCTCATCGGGCTCGGCGCGCCGATCGACGGCGGGGCCGGGTTGGGCTACGTGATGCGCACCGGCTTCTTCCTGCCCCCGTTGATGTTCAGCGAGGAGGAGCTCGAGGCGCTGGTGCTCGGGGCGCGCTGGGTGCGTGAGCAGGCGGACGCCGGCCTCGCCCGGGCGGCGGAGTCGGCGCTTTCGAAAATCGCCACGGCCTCGCCGCGCGACCTGCGCGAGCGGATCGCCGAGACCGGGCTGTGGGCGCCGCGCCGAGGAGCCGATGCCGGCGGGGGGGCTGCGCTCGGCGCGCTGCGCGAGGCGATCCGCCGCGAGCGTAAATTGCGGTTCCGATACGTGGACGCCACCGGCGCGGCGAGTGAGCGGCAGGTCTGGCCGATTGCGCTAGCCTTCTTCGAAGGGGTGCGTGTCCTGGCGGCCTGGTGCGAATTGCGCGGGGATTTTCGTCACTTCCGCGCCGATCGGATCGGGCAGCTCGAGCCGCTGAGTGAGCCTTACCCGCGGCCGCGGCGCGAACTCGTGACGCAGTGGCGCACGCAGCTGCGCCAGCGCGCCCCGAGGGGTCCAGAGGGCTGCTGACGGAATCTGTCAGCGTCTGATCGCATCCTTGAACTCCGTTCCACAAGCCAAACGAGTTCTCCGATGCGTCTTTATCATCACCCTCTCGCGTTCAACGCCCGCCGCGCCGTCATGGCCGCCCTCGAACTCGGTGTGCCCGTCGAGTTCATCGTCGTCGATCTGAAGAACGGCGAGCAACGTCAACCGCCGTTCCTGCAGCTCAATCCCAACCACCGCGTGCCGGTGCTGCAGGACGGCGAGTTCCTCCTGTGGGAATCGCATGCGATCATGCAGTACCTCGCCGAGCTCACGCCGGGACAGCGGCTGTATCCGTCTGCGCCGCAGCCGCGGGCCGACGTCAATCGCTGGCTGTTCTGGAGCGCCTACCATTTCTCGCCGGCCGTGCGCGACCTGTATTTCGAGCGCGTGATCAAGTCCCTGCTCGGGCGAGGCGCACCCGACCGGGGCGTGATCGAGCGTGCCGAACTGCAGATGCGCGAGCTCGCCGCGGTCCTCGATCAGCATCTGGTGCAGCGGCTATGGCTGAGCGGGACCACTCTGACCCTGGCGGATCTGGCGATCGCCGCGCCGTTGGGCGTCTGGGCGGCCGCCCAGTTGCCGATTGGTGAGTGCCCCGGCCTGCGCGCGTGGCTCGAGCGCATGCAGGCGCTCTGGAGTCCTGGCGCAGAAGCGCTGCAGCCTGAACCGACCTTGATGCGGCGCACCGGCGCAGCGCGCCGGTGCGCCCCTCTTACAGGTGCAGCGTGGTGTCGTCGAACGGCGCGGCGAGGAACTCGGGCTGCGCCTCCGCCCACTCGGACAGCGCGCGCAGCCGCGGATGGGCCTGCGCCTCGAGGGCCTCCGGTACTTTCTCCTGCGTGAAACGCCAGCTCACCGCTGCGCCGATCGTTGCGGCGGTGAGTTTCGGCGCGGCGCCGAGCACGGGTGTCTCGGCTTCGAGTGCCCGGTAGGCGGCCCGCAGCTGCTCAGTCACGCGCTGCAGCCACGGCTCGTATTGCTTTTCGCTCGGACGCATTTGGCGCTCGTACACGATCTGTACGGTCTTCTCGCAGGCCGCGAGTGACAGGCCCACGGCGCGCAGCGCGGTGTAGCGGTAGAGGTACACAAGTCCGATGCCGGCGACGATATCGCCCTTCTCGTCGACCGCGACGAGATAGCGGCGCGGCGACCGGTCGTCTGCGCCGACCCA
>JAPTUI010000241.1 GCA_028067895.1 Pseudomonadota bacterium
CCGGCCTCATCGGAGGTGTTGGAGGCGACTTCCTTGACCATCTGCGCGCCCATGTTCTCGAACTTGTCCTTCAGTTCGATTTCCTTCGCGACCGACACACCGTCCTTCGTGACGGTGGGGGCGCCGAAGCTCTTCTCGAGCACGGCGTTGCGGCCCTTCGGGCCGAGCGTCGCCTTGACGGCGTTCGCCAGGATATTGACACCCTTGACCATGCGCTGGCGGGCGTCATCGCTAAAGCGGACTTCTTTGGCTGCCATTGTGAGTGCTCCTCGCTTACTTGCTCTCGATCACGGCCATGAGGTCTTCTTCGCGCATTACGAGGAGATCCTCGCCTTCGACCTTCACTTCCGTTCCGCTGTACTTGCCGAAAAGGACCTTGTCGCCGACCTTCACATCGAGGGCGCGAACCTGGCCGTTTTCGAGAATCTTGCCGTTTCCGACCGCGACGATCTTTCCCTGAATCGGCTTCTCGGCCGCGGTATCGGGAATGACGATGCCACCCGGAGAGGTACGCTCCTCCTCCAGGCGCTTGACGATGACGCGATCATGAAGAGGACGCATCTTCATGGTGAACGCTCCTTAAAAGCATACGATGGATTAAGTTAAAGCCACGAGAGAGTTATTAGCACTCTACCCGTGTGGCTGCTAATGATAGGTAGGCCGGTCGGATTTTCAACCCTGCCGGCGGCAATTTTTTCCTGCCCCGTGGCCCGGAGGCTGCGGATACCCCTCACGCCGGGCCGGTACGAAGGGATTAGAATGCGTTCTTTCCCGCTCGAACCCGGCACACCGGATGACCGACAGCATCGTGGTCCTGACGAGCTGCCCCGACGAGGCGGCCGCCACCCGCATTGCCGGGGCACTGCTCGAAGCGGGGCTGGTTGCGTGCGTGACGCGCCAGGCGGTCCGCTCGATGTACCGCTGGGAGGGCCGGCTGGTGGATGAACCGGAAGTGCTGCTGGTCATCAAAACCCTGGCCAGCCGCTTCACTGATGTCGAAATGCGCCTCAAATCGCTGCATCCTTATACGGTGCCGGAAATCATCGCCCTGCCGATCTCGGCCGGCTCTGCGGCCTACCTGTCCTGGCTCGCCGCCGAGGTGACGCCGTGACCCCGGGGGCGCCCCCGGCGCACCGCCCGTGGGCCGCGGTGAGTGCGCTCGCCGCGCTCCTGCTGAGCGCGCCGCCGGGTCTGGCGCACGCCGGTACGCCACCTTCGCTCTCGCCCGCGGTACTCGCGGCACTGGGCGCGCAAGCCTCGGGCGGCCACAAATTTCCTCCGCCCGGCGAGGTGTTTCATTTCAAGGCGGCGCCCGGGGCCCATCGGCTGCGCCTGTCGTGGACCATCCGGCCGGGCTTCTATCTGTATCGCAGCCGCATCCATGTGCGGGCACTTTCCGGCACGGTCCTCGGCGCGCTGAGCCTGCCGCCCGGGATCGTGAAGATCGATCCGTTCTTCGGTCGCGAACAGATCTACCGCACGGCCGTCACGGGTGAACTGGCGGTGCAGCACGGCACCGTGGCTGCACCGAGCGATGCGGCGCTCGCGGTCACCTACCAGGGCTGTGCCGATGCGGGCCTGTGCTACCCGCCGATCACCCAGACGGTCACGGTCGCCCTGCCGGCCGGTATCGCCGCGACCCCGGGGTCCGCACCGCCGCCGCCGAGCGGCGCGGCCGCACAGAGCGCGCGCCCGACGAGCCAGGGCCGCTTCGCGGCGCTGATCCGCTCCGGCAACCTGTTCGCGATGCTCGGGGCGTTCTACCTGGCCGGCCTGGCCCTCGCCTTCACGCCGTGTTGCCTGCCGATGATCCCGATCCTCTCGGCGCTGATCGCCGGGGGACGCACGGTCGGCACCGCCCGCTCGGTCCTGCTCTCACTCGGCTACGTGCTCGGCATGGCCTTCACCTACACGCTCGCCGGAATGGCCGCCGCGGCGGCCGGCGGGGAAGTCCAGGCCGCATTCCAGCAGCCGTGGATTCTCGGGGCATTCGCCGCGCTGCTCGGAGCGATGGGTCTTGCCATGCTCGGGCTGTTCACCGTGCAGATGCCCGCCGCCGTGCAGACCCGTTTCGCCGAGCTCAGCGGCCGACGCACCGCCGGCAGCCTCGGCGGGGTCGCCGCCATGGGCGCGCTCTCGGCCCTGATCGTCACCACCTGCGTGGCACCGGCGCTGGTCGGGGCGTTGGCCGTGATCGGCCAGGCTGGCCAGATCGCCCGCGGCGGGGCGGCGCTGTTCGCCCTCAGCATCGGCATGGGTACGCCGCTGCTGGCCGTCGGCGCCTCCGCCGGGCGCCTGTTGCCGAAGGCCGGTGCCTGGATGGACCTGGTGAAGCGGCTATTCGGCGCCATGATGCTGGCGGTGGCGGTGTGGATGCTGGCGCGGCTCGTGCCCGCCCGTCTGACTCTCGCCCTGTGGGCGCTGCCGGTACTGGCCGCCGCATGGGCGCTCTGGTCCCAGCGGCACGCGGCACGTCACGGCCGCATCGCGTTACGCGCCGCGGGTGTGCTGCTCGGCGCGTATGCCGCGACGCTGCTCACCGGCGCAGCGCTGGGCGGCACCCACCCGTTCGCACCGCTGTCGCGCGGCACTCCGCCGACGCTGCATTTCGCACCCCTCGACTCAGTAGCCGAACTGCAGCGCGACGTACGGGCCGCGGCCGCGCGCCATCAGACGGTCATGGTCGATTTCTATGCCGACTGGTGCACGTCCTGCAAGGAGATGGAGGCCAGCACGTTCACCAATCCGCAGGTCCGCCTCGCGCTCGCCCATACCCTACTGCTGCGCGCGGACGTGACCGCCGACAACGCAGCCGACCAGGCGCTGCTGAAGCATTTCGGCATCTTCGGGCCGCCGACCATCGCCTTCTACGGCCCGAACGGCCACGAGCGCCGCCACGAGCGGGTGGTCGGCTACCTCGATGCCGCGGCATTCCTGCGCCGGGTCGAGGCCGCTTTGGGGCGCCCGCCCGCATGAGCCGCGGCAGCAAGATCATGCGCGGCGCGCTCGCTGCAGCCCTGATCCTCGCCGCCGGCGTGGCAGGGTATGCACTGCGCGCGGCGCGGCCGACGGCCGCGCCGCTCGTTCCGGCCCCACTCGTACGGTCGTCTCCGGCGATTCCTGCGCCCGCGGCGCGGCGCGGACGGCACGCTCCGCCTGCCGCTTTGCCCGAGATTCCCTTCCGCGACCGGCACGGGCGGCTGCGCCGCTTCGCCGACTGGGGCGGCCGACCGCTGCTGGTGAATTTCTGGGCCCCGTGGTGCTCGCCCTGCCGGGCCGAAGTGCCGCTGCTCGAGCAGCTGAGCCGAACCCGGCCTCAGGGCCTGCAGGTGATCGGCGTGGCGGTCGATGCGCGCCCGGCGGTCCTGCGCTACGCGCGGCAGGCCGGAATCCGCTATCCTCTGCTCATCGGCCTACGCCCCGGCATGCGCGCCATCCGCGCACTCGGAATGGTGGCGGCCTTTCCGTTCTCCGTGTTCGTCGATGCGCACGGTCGGATCGTGACGGTCGAGGTGGGGCGCCTGCACGCCACCGAGGTGCACGTCATCCTCGAGCGGATCGGAGCACTGGACCGAGGCCAGATCAGCCTGTCCGCCGCGCGCGGGCAAATCTCCGCGGAAATCGCGCAGCAGGCTGCACGACGCGCGAAACACGCTCAGGGTTGAGCGCGATTTCGGCGTAATCCCGTCCGATCGCTACAAAATCCTCCCATTTCGCCCCGAATTAGGGTAAATTGCCTTCGCTCTGTGCGCCAAGGCCTGCCGATATTCCACATGACACGCCTGTTGCTCCTGAACGGCCCGAACCTGAACCTGCTCGGTCAGCGGGAACCGCACATCTACGGGGCGGCCACGCTCGAGACCGTCGAGCGGCGCGCCGCCGAGTGCGCGCGCGAGGCCGGCTGCACGCTCGAATGCTTTCAGAGCAACGCCGAGCACCTGCTGCTCGAGCGGATTCACCGGGCCGGCACCGAAGGTGTGGGGTGCCTCATCTTCAACCCCGGCGCGTTCACCCACACGAGTATCGCGCTGCGGGACGCGGTCCTGGCCGTTCACCTGCCGCTGATCGAGGTGCACTTGTCCAATCCGCACGCGCGCGAGCCGTTCCGCCACCAGTCGTACTTCTCGGACATCGCCCTCGGGGTGATCTCGGGCTTCGGCGCCCTAGGTTATGAGTTGGCCGTGCGCGCTGCCGCACAGCATCTCGCCCGGGCACCGCACGCCGGGTGACCCCGAGTCGTTCCATTGCATACCGTCCCATGACGTGAGGGGGATTTCCCACATGGATATCCGCAAAATCAAAAAATTGATCGAACTGCTGGAGGAGTCCGGCATCGCTGAAATCGAGATCAAGGAAGGCGAAGAGGCCGTGCGCATCAGCCGCATGCCCACCGGCAACGCGCTGGTGCATGCCATGCCGCAGTTCGCCCTGCCCCAGATGGCGGCGGCGCTGCCGGCCGAAGCGCCGGCCGCCGTGGCGCCGGCCGCCGAAGCGGCCAAGGCGCGCTCGAACGAACACGTGGTCACCGCGCCGATGGTCGGCACGTTCTATGCCGCCCCGACGCCGGGCGCGAAGTCGTTCGTGGAGATCGGCGATGAGGTCAAGGTTGGCCAGGTGCTGTGCATCATCGAGGCGATGAAGATGATGAATCAGATCGAAGCGGACCGCTCCGGACGGATCACCTCGATCATGGCGCGCAACGGCGACCCGGTCGAATACGGCCAGCCGCTGTTCGTCATCGAATAAGCGCGCGCCGCCATGCTGGAAAAGGTTCTCATCGCCAATCGCGGTGAAATCGCCCTGCGCATCCTCAGGGCGTGCCGCGAGCTGGGCATCAAAACCGTGGCGGTGCACTCCACCGCCGATTACAGCCTGAAGCATGTTCTGCTCGCCGACGAGTCGGTGTGCATCGGCCCGCCGCCCTCGACGGCGAGCTACCTGAATATGCCGGCCATCATCAGCGCCGCGGAGGTCACCGACGCGGTGGCCATCCACCCCGGGTACGGATTTCTCTCCGAGAACGCCGATTTTGCCGAACGGGTCGAGAACAGCGGCTTCGTGTTCGTCGGACCGAAGGCCGAGACGATCCGCACCATGGGCGACAAGGTCTCCGCCATCCGCGTGATGAAGGCGCACGGCGTGCCGTGCGTGCCGGGATCGGACGGACCGCTCGGCGACGATCCGGATGAGAACTTCCGCATCGCCCGGGACATCGGCTACCCGGTGATCATCAAGGCCTCCGGTGGCGGCGGCGGCCGCGGCATGCGCGTGGTGCACAGCGATGCCTCGCTGCTGAACTCCATCGGCGTGACGCGCAGCGAGGCGCAGGCGGCCTTCGGCAACGACCAGGTGTACATGGAGAAATTCCTGGAGCGGCCGCGGCACATCGAATTCCAGGTCCTCGCCGACCACCACGGCAACGTCGTGCACCTGGGCGAGCGCGACTGCTCGATGCAGCGGCGTCACCAGAAGGTGCTCGAGGAGGCCCCCGCCCCCGGAATCACCCCGAAGCAGCGACGCACCATGGGCGAGCGCTGCGTCGAGGCGTGCGTCGCGGTCGGTTACCGCAGCGCCGGGACGCTGGAGTTCCTCTACCAAGACGGGGAGTTCTACTTCATCGAGATGAACACCCGCATCCAGGTCGAACATCCGGTGACTGAGCTGATCACCGGCATCGATCTGGTAAAAGCGCAGCTGCTGATCGCCACTGGCGAGAAGCTGCCGTACGTGCAGAACGACATCCAGATCCGGGGCCATGCGATCGAGTGCCGCATCAACGCCGAGGATCCGAAGAACTTCATGCCCTCGCCGGGGCCCGTGCGACTCTGGCACGCTCCGGGCGGCCCCGGCGTGCGGGTCGACAGCCACGTCTACTCCGGCTACAACGTGCCGCCCTACTACGACTCGCTGATCGGCAAGCTGATCACGCACGGCGAGTCGCGCGAGGTGGCCATCGCGCGCATGCGCAACGCGCTCGCCGAGATGGTGATCGAGGGCATCAAGACCAACGTGCCGCTGCACCAGGAGATCTGCAATCATGCGGCCTTCCAGAAAGGCGGCACGGACATCCATTACCTGGAGCGTCGGCTGGGTCTGAAGTGACCGCGGAGCGCCGGGGCGAAGCCTGACCGGCGCGCCCGGCGCCTTTGCACGGTGAGCCATGAGCGAGTTTCTGCAGATCAGCTTCGACCTCGGCGAGCTTCCGGCGGACGGGGCGGAGGCGGCCTGCTTCGAGTGCGGCGCGAGTGCGATCACGTTCGCCGACGCGCGTGACGAACCGGTGCTCGAGCCGGCTCCCGGGGAGTTGCGGCTCTGGCCGGCGACGCGCCTGGAGGCGCTGTTCACCCCCGATGCGCCGCAGGAGGCACTCATCGCCCGCCTGAGCGCTGCACTCGGAGTGGCACCGGAGCGCCTCACGGCGCGGCGGCTCGCCGACCGGGTGTGGGAGCGCGAATGGCTGCGCGACTTCCATGCCATGCGCTTCGGACTGCGTCTGTGGATCTGCCCGCAGCACGAGCAGGTCGAGGATCCCGACGCTGTGGTGGTGCGTCTCGATCCGGGTCTCGCCTTCGGCACCGGCACGCATCCGACCACGGCGCTGTGCCTGGAGTGGCTTGACGCTCATCCGCCCATCGACGGCGAGGTCGTCGATTACGGCTGCGGATCTGGCGTGCTCGCGCTTGCTGCGGCCCGGCTCGGGGCTCGGCGCGTGCAGTGCTTCGACATCGATCCGCAGGCCTTGCTCGCCACGCACGAGAATGCTGCGGCCAACGGACTGGAGCGCCAGATCCGCCCGTGCGCGGCCGCCGAAGCGCTCGAGCCGCCGGTGGCGCTGCTGATGGCGAACATCCTGTGTGCGCCTCTGGTGGCGCTGGCGCCGCGGTTCGCAGCGCTGGTCGCTACTGACGGGGCGGTACTGCTCGCCGGGCTGCTCGAGCCCGATGCCGACGAGGTCATCGCGGCATACGCACCTTGGTTCGCACTGAAGCCGGTTGCGACCCGCGAGGGCTGGGTTGCCTTGTCGGGACGGCGCCGCGCCGAGGGACCGATCTGAATGTTCACCGTCTGCCCCAAATGTGGCCTGATGCTGGTCGTGACGGCGGCGGACCTGCGCGCCGCACAGGGCCATGTCCGCTGTGGTCGCTGCCGCAGCGTCTTCAATGCGCTCGAGTCGCTCGCCGAGCCCCCTGCCCAGGACGGCACGGCGGCCGATCGATCGGCCGCCGCTGCGCCATCGCCGAACCCTGAGCCCGAGCCGGCCGCCACGGAGGCGATGCTGAGCGAGCCGGCCGGCGAGTTCGAGTGGATCGAGCCGGAGCGCGAGCCGCGATGGACGCCGGAACCGGCCGTCGAGGCGTCCTCTCAGCCCCCCGCAGCCGAAGCACAGGCACCGCCGGAGCCGCAGCGCGAGGAAAAGGGGAAGGGCGGGGACGCAATCCTGCCGGTGATGCAGCACGAAGACGCAGGCCTCGTCCTGCCGACGTCGCAACCGCCGATCGCGCCCCCCGATGAGCTGCTCACCGCCGAGGGCCCACACGACGCGGCCACGAGGGAGCCCTCCCTCGCCGAGGAGCCACCGCATGAATTTCAGCTCGAGACGCCGCAGCGACACACCGGCGCGTGGTTTGCCGGGGCGCTGGTGCTGCTGCTCATCCTGGCCGGCCAGGCGGTGAACCACTACCGCGGCGTCCTCGCCACGATGCCGTCCGTCGGCTCGAAGCTCCTGGCGGTCTACGGTGCGCTCGGCATACCGGTCGTACCGCTGTGGAACGTGCGCGCCTACCAGGCGCGCCAGCTCGGCGCGACGGTCAGCGGCAGCGACCCCCATCAGATTACCGTCCGGGCCAGTGTCGCCAACGACGGCCCCTGGCCCCTGCCGCTGCCGCTGCTGCGCGTGACGCTGCAGGACCGCTACGGGCGCACCATTGCCGCACGTGATGTACGGCCGAACGATTACCTGACGCGCGGCTCGATTGGCGCCTCAATGCTCGCATCCGGTGAGCGCGTCGACGCCACCGTCACCTTCGTCAATCCCGGCTCACAGGCCGTCGGGTTCGAGATCGATGCGTGTCTGCGCGAGGGCAGCCGCGTCGTGTGCGCCCACGGAGCGCACTGATGTTGCGCATCGGCCCCTACACACTGCCCTCGCGCGCGGTGCTCGCCCCCATGGCGGGCGTGACCGACCGCCCGTTCCGCATTCTCGCTCGCCGCCTCGGCGCGGGTCTCGCCGCCTCCGAGATGCTCACCTCCGATGCGCGGCTGTGGCACACGCCGAAGTCACGCCGTCGCCTCGACCACAGCGGCGAACCGGAACCGCGCGTCGTACAGCTCGCCGGGGCCGAACCGCAGGTGCTGGCGCAGGCCGCCCGCCTCAGCGTCGAGCGTGGCGCGCAGATCATCGACCTGAACATGGGCTGCCCAGCGAAAAAAGTTTGCGGCAAGGCGTGCGGCTCAGCGCTGCTGCGCGATGAGACGCTGGTAGCCGAGATCCTCGCAGCGGTGGTCGCCGCGGTGGACGTGCCGGTGACGCTGAAAATCCGCACAGGTTGGGATCCCGAGCACCGCAACGGCGTCGCCATTGCGCAACTCGCCGAGCGCTGCGGCATCCAGGCGCTCGCAGTCCACGGCCGTACGCGAGCGGATTTCTACCAGGGTGCGGCGGAATACGAAACGATCCGCGCCATCAAATCCACGGTGCGCATCCCGATCTTTGCCAACGGCGATATCCGCTCACCCGCCGATGCGCGCAAAGTGCTTGATTTCACTGGGGCCGATGGCGTCATGATCGGACGCGCCGCGTTTGGTGAGCCGTGGATCTTTCGCGCCGTCGAGGATTTCCTCGCAGCGCGGCCCGCCGCACCGCCCTTGCGCACCGAGGTGCGTGATATCATCCTCGCTCACCTCGAATCCCTGTACGGCTTTTACGGCGAGGAGACAGGCGTGCGCATCGCTCGCAAACACATTGGCTGGTATTGCGAACGATGTTTTTCCGATCCGGAGCCGATTCGTCGCGATTTGATGGCGGCGCAGGACGTGCGCGAGCAGTTCGCGCGCGTGCGTCGGCATTTCGACGCGTGGGCTGCAGATCACGCGCGTGCGGCCTGAGGCGCCATCAAAAACGTGGGAAATTCACATGACAGCAAAAAAGAAAATCGCACAGTGGCGCGATGGGGGCATCCGCGTCACGGCCGGGGAGTTGCCGCTGCGCAGTCACGCGGAGCGGGCGCTCAGCGACTATTTCACGAACCTCAACGGCTCGCATCCGGCGGGCCTGTACAACCTGGTGCTGCGCGAAGTCGAGGAGCCGCTGTTTCGCGTCGTGCTCGATTATGTCGCGGGCAACCAGAGCCGCGCGGCGGACATCCTCGGCATCAATCGCGGTACGCTGCGCAAGAAGCTCAAGCAGTTCGGCCTGACTAACTGACGAGTTGTGATGAATCAAACCGTGCGGCCCGTGCGGCGGGCACTGCTTTCCGTTTCCGACAAGACCGCCCTGGTGGACTTCGCGCAGGGCCTCGCGCGCCACGGGGTGGAGATTCTCTCGACCGGCGGCACGGCGAAGTTGCTCGCCGCGCAGGGTCTCACGGTGCGCGAAGTGTCGGACCACACCGGCTTCCCGGAGATCATGGACGGGCGCGTCAAGACCCTGCACCCGAAGATTCACGGCGGATTGCTCGGGCGGCGCGGCACCGATGAGCGCGTCATGGCGCTGCACGACATCGAGCCGATCGACCTGCTGGCGGTGAACCTCTATCCGTTCGCCGAGACGGTCGCCCGCCCTAACTGCAGCTACGATGAGGCAATCGAGCACATCGACATCGGCGGCCCGGCCATGTTGCGTGCCGCGGCGAAGAATCATGACGCGGTCACCGCAGCGGTCGATCCGGCCGATTACGCGCGGATCCTGGCCGAACTCGATGCGCACGGCGGGGTCAGCGGGCCGACGCGCGCGCAGCTCGCGACCAAGGTCTTCGCGCATACGGCGCGCTACGACGCGATGGTGGCCGCATACCTGACTCGGCAGCATTCCGGCGCGCACGCGCTGCCGGCGTCTCTGCCGCTCGTATTCGACAAGGTCAGCGACCTGCGCTACGGAGAAAACCCGCATCAGTATGCCGCGTTGTACCGGGACGCGCTCGGCGGCACCGGGCTCGCTCAGGCCCGCCTGCTGCAAGGCAAAGAACTCTCCTTCAACAACATCGCCGACGCCGACACCGCCGTGGAGTGCGTGCGGAACTTCGACGAGCCGGCGTGCGTGATCGTCAAGCACGCAAACCCGTGCGGCGTGGCGCTCGGCGCCGGCCTGCTCGAGGCGTACGAGCACGCTTACCGCACCGACCCAACGTCGGCCTTCGGCGGCATCATTGCCTTCAACCGGCCGCTCGATGCCACCACCGCGGCCGCCATCATCGGGCGCCAGTTCGTGGAAGTGATCGGCGCGCCGGCGGTCTCGGCCGACGCCGCGGCAGTGCTCGCCACCAAGCCCAATGTGCGCGTCATCGAGCTCGGCGAGATGCGTGCGAACACCGGCAACGGCCTGGAGTACCGCAGCGTCTCCGGCGGACTGCTGGTGCAGAGCCGCGACACCGGCCACGTCGTCGAGGCCGATCTGAAGGTGGTCACGCGCCGTCAGCCGACACCCGCGGAATTGACCGATCTGCTGTTCGCCTGGCGAGTCGCGAAGTTCGTCAAATCCAACGCCATCGTGTATGCGCACGGACGCTGCACCATCGGCGTCGGCGCCGGCCAGATGAGCCGGGTGTACTCCAGCCGCATCGCGGCAATGAAAGCCGCCGACGAACACCTGAAGGTCGAGGGCGCGGCGATGGCCTCCGATGCGTTCTTCCCGTTCCGCGACGGGCTCGACGTGGCCGCCGAGTACGGCATCAAGGCCGTGATTCAGCCGGGCGGCTCACGCAACGATCCGGAGGTGATCGCCGCGGCGGACGAGCACGGCATGGCGATGGTCTTCACCGGCATGCGCCATTTCCGGCACTGAGTCCTCCATGAAGATCCTGATCATCGGCGCCGGCGGACGCGAACATGCGCTCGCCTGGAAATGCGCAGCGTCTGCGCGTGTCGAGGAAGTGCTGGTCGCGCCCGGCAACGCCGGCACCGCGCTCGAGCCAAAGTGTCGCAACGTCCCCGTGGCAGCCGAGAACATCCCCGCGCTGGTAGCGATGGCGCGCTCCGAAGGCGTCGACCTCACCATCGTCGGACCCGAAGGCCCGCTGGTGGCAGGCCTCGTCGATGCGTTCCAGACGGCCGGTCTGCCGTGTTTCGGCCCGACCCGGATGGCGGCGCGCCTGGAGGGCTCCAAAGCATTCACCAAAGACTTCCTGGCGCGCCATGGCATTCCAACCGGCCGCTCGCGCACCTTCACCCGCGAGAACTACGACCCGAGCTGGCTCGAACAGCAGACCCTGCCGGTCGTGGTCAAGGCGAGCGGGCTCGCCGCCGGCAAGGGCGTCATCATCGCCGAGACGCTCGCGCAGGCCCGCGAGGCGATCGGCGCGATGTTCGCGGGCCGCTTCGGGAGTTCCGGCGACGAAGTGGTCGTAGAGGAGTTCCTGCGCGGAGAGGAAGTCAGCTTCATCGTCATGGCCGACGGCTGGAACATTCTGCCGCTCGCCACCTCGCAGGATCACAAGCGTCGCGACGACGGCGATTGCGGCCCGAACACCGGCGGCATGGGCGCGTACTCCCCTGCCCCCAGAGTCACGGCAGAACTTCACGAGCGCATCATGCGCGAGGTGATCGAACCGTCGATCGCCGGACTGCGTGCCGACGGCACGCCATACACCGGCTTTCTTTATGCAGGCTTGATGATCGCCGAGGACGGCACGCCGAACGTGCTGGAGTTCAACTGCCGCTTCGGTGACCCGGAAACCCAGCCCATCCTGAGCCGCCTGCACTCGGACCTCACGGTCCTGTGCGAGGCGGCGCTCGCCGGCCGTCTCGATACGGTGCAGGCCGAATGGGATCCGCGCGCCGCACTCGGCGTCGTACTGGCGGCGGAGGGGTACCCCGACGCAGTGCGCAAGGGCGATCGGATCGAAGGACTCGAGCGCGCGGCCCAGCTCGCCGCCGGACACGGCAAGGTCTTCCATGCCGGCACGCGGCTCGCGGACAACCATGTCCTCACCGACGGCGGGCGGGTCTTGTGCGCCGTCGGGCTTGGCGAGTCCGTGTCGGCCGCTCAGAAAGAGGCCTACGGCATCGCGGCCGCCATCCACTGGCCCGGAATGCAGTACCGGCGGGACATCGGCTACCGCGCCGTCGCGCGCGAACGACTCTGAAGCCGAATCCGAGTCGGGGGCTATGACTGAAGGGCCGCTGGCGGCCCTTTCAGGACCGCAGACAGGATGCGTGCCGCTCCGTCACCGGGCAACGAACAGCTTGCTGTGGGTTCGAACCGCCTCATGGGTGGATTCAGCATCCTCCTCGCGCTGCCAGTCGCGCAGCAAGGCGGCAAACTGCTGCGGCGGCAGCGGCGGACTGAAATGAAAACCCTGATATTGATCGCAGCCTAAGCTGCGCAGAAATTTCAGCTGCTCCGGCGTTTCGACACCTTCCGCTACGACCTTCAGCCGCAGGCTGTGCGCCAGCGAAACGATTGCTTGCACTATGGATGCATCAACGTCGCTCTCGAGCGACTGGACGAACGACTGATCGATCTTGAGCTTGTCGATCGGGAAGCGCTTCAGATAATTGATACTCGAGTAGCCGGTCCCGAAATCATCGACCGAAACCATGACGCCCATGCAGCTCAACTGCTCGAGAACCGCCACGGACTCCTCCGGATTGGTCATAACGGCACTCTCCGTGAGTTCGATTTCCAGGAATCGCGCCTCCAGATTCGCCGCAGCAAGTGCGTCCTGCACGATGTGCCGCAGATCTCCGCGATGGAACTGAACGGCAGAGACGTTTACCGCAACCCGGACCGCCGGCAGCCCATTACGCTGCCACTCGGCACATTGTCGGCACGCCTCGCGCAACACCCACGCACCGATCTCATTGATCAGTCCGCACTCTTCCGCCAGAGGAATGAATTCATTCGGCGGGACCAGCCCTAGCTCGGGATGTCGCCACCGTATCAGGGCTTCCGCGCTGTGCACGTCGCCAGTAGCAGCATCAGCCTTGGGCTGATAATACAGTTCGAACTGATTCGCCTGCAGCGCGTGATGCAAAGCACTCTCGAGCCCCACGCGCGCGATCGTCGTGGCATCCATGCCTTGCGCAAACCGTTGCACGGCGTTGCGACCACGCTGCTTCGCGCAGTACATTGCGGCGTCCGCTCGCCCCATCAGACTATCCGCTGTTGTTGCATCTGTCGGATAATACGCAACCCCGATGCTACTCGTCACGTGCAACTCGACGCCATTGACACTCAGCGGTGCGCGCAGCGCCTCATTGGCACGTTGGGCAATCGCGTAAACATCTTCGGTGGATGCGGAAGGACTGACGACCACGACGAATTCATCACCGCCCGTGCGGGCCACCGTATCAATATCCCGGGTCACGGACACCAGTCGACGCGAAATTTGATCCAACACTGTGTCGCCGGCATGATGACCCAATGTGTCGTTGATGAATTTGAAGCGATCCAGATCGACCACCAGAACGCCGAACGTCGTCGAGTCTCTATTGGCATGCGCAATAGCCTGCGCAAGACGGTCATCGAGAAGAATGCGATTAGGAAGCCCGGTGAGCGAATCATGAGTCGCCAGATGACGAAGTTGCTGGTTGGCCGCCTCCAGCTTCTTCGTGCGCGTCGCAACCACCTGCTCGAGCGTCTCAACTTGACTGCGCAGCGCTCGCTCGTATTGCCACTTGCGCGACATGGCGCTCGCACACTGGAGCACTTCGATCGGCTCGAATGGCTTTTTCAAGACCAGCAGACGATCCGTCTGCCCGAGCCGGTCAATCAGATCGTTCCAGTCGTAATCCGAGTGTGCCGAGCAGATGACGACCTGCACGTTCGGATCGATTGCCCACAGCCGCTCAATGGTCTCCAGACCGTCCCATCCCGGCGGCATACGCATGTCGATGAATGCCAAGGCAAATGGATTATTCGATTTGAGCGCCCTCTCCACCATCTCGACGCCCTGCTTGCCCTGCTGGGCGAAGTCGAGCGTATAGAGAACATGCCGGTGCGCCTGCGGTGTGGACTCCCCGAATAGCAACGCTTCCACCGTCTCGAGTCCTGCGACCGGCTCCAATTCAGGCCCGAGGATTTTTTCAAAATCTCGGTGAATGGCCGGATTATCATCCACCACGAGAATCCGCACCGTGCCGACGAATCGCATCTCTTCAGTCATGCACTCAACCTCTGGGCATCGGCGACATCCTGGACACGCGGAAGACTCAGAGTGAAGCATGCGCCCCGCCCGGCGCCCGGGCTGGCTGCGCGCAATTCGCCGCCCATCTCAGTGGCAAGGATCGCACTCGAGTGCAGCCCGAATCCATGGCCGTCTTTTTTGGTCGTAAAGCCGAACTCGAACAATCGCTGCATCGCAGCGGCGCTGATACCGCTGCCGGTATCCTCCACGTCAATGCGCAGTGAATCCGGCAGCTCGGCGTACAGCCTCACCGTCAGCACCTTTGGGCCTTCTTGAAGACGCATTGCATGTCGTGCGTTGCTCAGGAGATTGGCGAGAATCTGCAGAACTTTGTGCCGGTCGAGCACAATCTTGCCGACCGGTTGGTACTCCTTGCGCACCGAAAAATCGTCGGTGACGGGAAAGTGTAATGCGATAGCATGCTCGATCAATTCTGCAACATCGATCTCTTCGGGTACGCCGCCGAGACGCGCATAGGACTGCTGAGCAGCGATGATTTTGTCGATGTGCTCAACGTGCTCCGAAATGGCACGCGCTTCGTTATAGAGCTTTCCGTTCTCCTCGATCAACCGATCACCGAGCTGACGTAAGTACCCGGGCAGCTCCCGACCGCGCGGATCCGACACGAGGAACTCCGCGAGTGCGCCACTGTGTGCGCTGAGCAGATCCGCGACACGCTTGACGTTACCCACACGCGATTCACGCAACTTCGTCGTGACCATTGCGGCGGATACTCCGAGACTATTAAGTACGTTCCCAACGCTGTGCAGTACACCAGTGGCCACCTCTGCCATGCCTGCCTGACGCGAGGCTTCCTGCAGCTGCAGCTGCAGCTGCAATCGGCGCTCCTCGTGCCGCACTTGCTCCGTCACGTCCCAGGAAACTCCGAGCAGTCGAGTGACCTTCCCATGACCATCACGCAACAGACGAGCATGCGCCTGGAGATATATTGTCCCTTCGCGGCCCGCAACTCGCATGCGCAGCTCGCAGTTGTCGCGACGTTCACGTATCGCGCGCCGGATCCGCCTGCGCACCGCATCCAAATCGTCTGGATGAACCCCGGCAATCAACGCGTCAAAGTGTTCACGTGGGTCGAGATTCGATGCTCTGAGCGAATCGATGTCATTTTCGATCCACAGCACTCGGCCGCCGGCTAGATCGAACTCCCAGCACGCGATCCCGGCAGCCTGCGTGGCCAGGGTGAGCAGATTCTTACCGTGCTGCAGCTCCTGATTGAGTTTCGCGAGTCGCCGCGCGTCCTGGCGGCTACGCGACTCCAGGTGCGCATCGTAGACCAATGAAATCAGCGTGATCGACAGCACGGCCAGCGCGCCCATGCCGATGGTGATCCCGAGCCAATCGGAATTGAAGGCGGCGCCTCCGTAGCAGTACGCGCCCGGTGCCATTTCGGCGGCCAGCATTCCCGTGTAATGCATCCCCGCGATGGCACACCCCATCACAACCGCGGCAGAGGTTTCGACGATCCTGAGAAATCGCTGCTTCAGGCTGCGCAAGGTGAAAAATAGCCACAGCGCAACGAACGACGCGGTGATCGCGATCACCACCGACGCGGCGACCAGCACAAGGTTGTAGTGTATGGCCGGCTGGATCTGAATCGCTGCCATGCCCGTGTAGTGCATGGCGCAAATCCCGGCCCCCATGACCAACGAACTCACCGCCAGCCGCGTGACGGTGAGATCGAAGCGACTCGCGATGCTTAACGCAAATCCTGACGTCAGCATCGCAATCAGCAACGAAGCCAACGTAATCAGTATGTTGTAGCGCAATTGGATGGGCGTCGAATACGCCATCATGCCGATAAAGTGCATCGACCAGATGCCGATGCCCATCGAAGCCGCTCCGCCGATGAGCCAGGCTCGCCCATCGGCGCGTCCGGCTTCCGCCACACGACCAGCGAGTTTCAGAGACGTATACGAGACGGCGATAGCAACGAGAATCGATAGCCCCACCAACCAAGGATTATATGTCACATGCATGGGAAAGGATCGGTCGGGGGCGGTGCGCTGAGGGACTAAAAAAAATGCCAATTTTTCACGGTCTGCGGTAGGGTCCGGGTCTCAATTCAGCACAGTGAATTGAGACGCAGTTATCATCTGCCGAACAGTCAATCCCGCTGGACGGGAGCGCCGAGCAGGCGCCGCGATGGTCAGCCTATTCTTGATCTACCCGCTGTTCTGCGCAGTCGACCCCAGGAGGAGATCCGAGGTGCGCTGAGCGATGCGCCCAGCGCGGCACACCGCACAGCGCACGCCTTCATCGCCCATGGAGACTGCGGCCTACCGCACCGACTCCCGCTTACGGTACGGCGAGCATTGCGCAAGGACGATGAACCGACCGCCCCCCCCGCCGACCTCCGCTTCTTCGGCACGGCGGTGCGCATCAACTAGATCCCGTCGAGCGCCGCCTCGGCGGCGCTCTGCTCTTCGAGGCTGCGGAACTCAATACGTCTGTCGGTGATCTCGAGCGCGAAGTTCTTGCCGACCTTGCACTTGTTGAGTACGCGCCCGATCTGCACCCCGATCGGCGCGTGGCCCTTGAGCGTACCGGGTGAGACTCGCTCACGCACCTTCTGCGGCTCCTTTTCCGTCGCCTCGAGGAGCGAGAGACGTTTGTGGGCGCGCAGCCTCCCGAGCTCGGGATTGCGGCAGGCGATGAGCCGTTCCGCCGGATAGTCCGGATGAGTGATCTCGCGGAGATTGCGCTCATCGAACAACCGGAGCGGCGGCGCTGCTCCCTCCACGAGCGTGCGGATCTGACTGCTCTTGGGCGCGCTGATTCATCTCGGGCCCTTGAGCTCGCGCAGCTCCTGGATCGCCTTGTGCGAGATCATTCCTCGATCACCGATCAGTACCCGCTGCGTCTGCTCGCCAAGGTCGTGTGCGGCGAGAGCACCCTCGCGACCGCCATCGCGCAAACTCGATCGCGCTCGGCACTGCGGCGCGAGACAATCAGGGATTCAAAGCCCAACCGCTGCATCGGCGCACGCACCGCCTGGATGTGGCCGTGGGGCTTGGAGCGCATAATCTGCGACCGCTCCCCCACGCGCTCAAAGCTCTCGCCGTGAAGTGCCCAGCGAATCACCTCGATCAGTGGCTCGGGCAGGTGTAATGAACTCTGCAGCTTCTCAACCGATTTACGCGAAGTTGATAGGCTCACGCCAATCTCCGCGGCTGTAGCCGCTTCATTCATCGCTCATACGTCAGGGCCCCTTTCCTCCACCGGCGTTACCCGCCTTCATCGGTAATACGGACCCATCCGCCATCTGCTCGGGCCGACTCTGTCCCTCGCGGGCTGATCGTTGCCACCGGCATGGCGGCCGGCCAGCTCCCAGGCAGACTTCCCTTGTTGCACACAAGTCCTCTCGCGCACCTGCTGTCGCCACTACTGCGGCGGAACGATCGGGCGCGGTCCTCGCTCGCCACCCCAATTGCCGCGACCTTCCCCGTTGTTATGGCGGGTCGGCTTCCGCATTGACATTTTCGGGGCCTGCACGGTGTTCACTCTCGTTACAGCCCGCACGCCACGCTTCCCTCCTTACAGAGGGGCTTTCTTGAAGTGCTTCAGGCCATTCGTCGCCTCCTGGCCCGCTCCAAGTGCTTCCGGCCGGAGCGAGGGTGGCCGGGTGGGTATCTCACCCACGGGACTCGTGTGCCTTTGTCAAGGCAAACACAACAACTGGCTGGAAAACCGCATCCGCCCGGTTGCGCTCGGCCGCTCGAACTGGCTGTTCGCCCGCTCGCTGCGTTCCGGCAAGCGAGCGGCCGTCATCATGAGCCTGCTCCAGTCGGCCAAGCTGAACGGGCACGACCCGTACCGCTATCTAGCAGAGGTCCTGGAGCGCCTACCGACGCAGCCGGCGAGCCAGCTCGATGAATTACTGCCACATCACTGGCAGCCGCGCAGGTGCCCCCCGGCGACGTCTCCGGGCCTGAAATACAGCACACCGTCAAGGTGTGACGGTCGGACGCTTACCGTGAACGCCGCTTCGCTCCGACTGAGCCCGCTCTGCCCTCAAACAATGAGTACCTTGCGAGGGTTGAGATTGGCATCGCGCCAGAACGCATCATTCTCGAAGCGACGGAAGAGATCCGGCGGCAGGACACTGTCCTGGCGCACGGCCTTCGCGCCGACCCGCGGATGAACCTGGTGCAATCCAGGAGTGCCCGCACGTTCGTCATAGGCGCGCGCATCGTAGCTGACGTTATCGAAGTCGTGGGCGTAACGGGGCTCCCCGATGAACGCATAGAGTGCATCGAGCGCACGCCGCGGCTCACTGATCAGCGTCTCGTACTGCAGGAGCATCATCCGCTGAGCGTACTGCCCAAAGAACGCTTCCTTCAGAGCGTTGTAGCTGAAGCCCACCATGCCATTGGCTGCCGCCAGACCGTCTGCCCGCGAGTAAACGGTGCCGCCCGGCTGGTAATCGAAAATAATTGAGGGTTCGAACATGTTCCGCTGCACGATCCGCTCGACGCTGTCGAGGATCCACGGCATGTGCCGCACGCAGGCGATGACCTTCGCCTCGGGGAACAGCTCACTGATGGCGGCCATCTTTGTCGTCCAGGCCCGGTTGGTATCGAACACAACACCGCCCTGCGGGGCATTCCCGGCGTGAAACTCGCGCACCAGTCCGGTGAGCACCCTGCGACGCTGGCCAGTGTTGATGAACACGGAAAACTCATTCCGTGCGCTCATCTCTGCGAGCACGGTGGTGAACAGTCCGTAGAGCGGCCCCGACATTCCGGCATGGAAGCTCGGGTTCTGGCGCAGGATGGCAGCAAGCAACGTCGATCCCGAGCGCGGCAGCCCGGAGATCAAATGCAACTTGAACGGAGGATTGCAAGGGTCTTGATGGGTAGAGGATGGTGTCATGCGTATCACTTATTGAACACTTTGGAGCGGATCGCGTCGAGAAATCTTTCAGAGCAACCCATGCCGGAATGGGCAACGGTCTCGTTGGCTGCGGTGCTGTGGGCATGATCCTGATTCGATCGAGTCCTGTTCATCTCGACTGCGTCGTAGACAAAGCGTTACACGGAGCGCGACATGGTTCTGATCAATCGAAAGATGAAGATGATGCGGAATTTATGAATTCTGATGAGTAAAAGGCAGCCCAGTACGTCGGTTTCTAAGAAACCCGAGCAGCCGTTACTGCACAGCAGGTACACGCCGCAGAGTGCCCCCCCATCCCACCTTATTGCTTTCGGTTGACGAGTGATCGGGTCCGTCGATGGCATCCGTCAATGATGATTGTAAATTGTCGGGGCGCACCACCGGTTGATCCCGCACGGGAAAGTGTGCCCGGCGCCGGGAGAACGAGCAACACCCATATCCCCTCGCCTCATCGAGCAGATGCATTCACAAGTCCGAAGGCAGTGCCGGGCAGCGGTTCGAGCAGAGCCCGGACAGTGCGTGCAGGGGTCTCCCATTTCGGGCGGACGCACTCCAGCGGACGCGGCGTTAAGGGGGAGGCGCAACACCATGCAATTCCCGAAACAAGCACTCGCACTGTTCTCGCTGGCGTCTCGGCCCAGGCGTTGCCCGTTGCCGGGCACAGCCGAACCGGGGGACACCACAGAGACCCCGGCCCGCTTGCCACCTCCCGTTGCATCCGTTCATGAGGAGCCGACTGTGGCCGTGACCACCGGGCAAGAC
>JAPTUI010000383.1 GCA_028067895.1 Pseudomonadota bacterium
CGATGTAGAGGTATGCGCCGGGCGCAGGCAGGTACAGGCTGCCGCCACTGTCGTAGTAGCCGACGCGCTCGCTTTTGAGCAGTTCCTTTGCGCCCGGGGAGATGGACTCCGCGGCGAGGAGCGACAAGGACCTCTCTCCCTGTTCAGCGTACCTCCCGGGGTCGGCCGCCCGAAGCTGCCAGATCACTTGGCGGACATCTCGCGGGAAGACAGTTTTCTTGGCTTCGAGCAGGAGGACGAAGGGTTGGCCGGCGACGTGCAAATTGATCTTGGCATCGTACCCACGGGCATTGTGCTTTCCGACGGGCGCCCATTGGTTGAGGTCGGCCTCTATCTCCGGAAGCTCGCGCAGAGCGTCGATGAAACGCTCGATTAGCTGTCGTTCACTCAGGGAAGGGGGGCCACGCATGGGACGTTGATGACTCGTTCACAGTCCAGTAAAGATATGCAATATAGCGAAAATTTGTCTAAATGGCAATATTTACTGCGCAGTGAAAGAAGGTGTCTTACACGGACTCGAGGCCAGAAGAAGGTCCTGTCGGGCGTCCTGGCGCCGGGCTCGCGGGCTGCGCCCCGCGCCCCGCGCCTCGAAACGAGTCGCGGCCATCCGGCTTTGATCGCCGACGCGTCCGGCTGTCGTTGGGCCTGCGCGCTCCGCTTGCCGGGGTCGTGGTGGGGCGGTCTTACGGAGTTCCGTCACGGTACCACGGCGTGCTCGCCGTCAAGTGCTGCGCGCATCTGGCGCTTGTGGCCGCGGGCTTGTCGCTCGACCAGTTGCATTTCCGCTATGCGATCACGGGCGACGACTCGCCGTGGAAGCCCTTGCGCGCGTTCGACGATGGGCGGCGCGTCTACATCCAATTTCCCGTCGGCATCGCGCAGGGCGAGCTGCCGCCGCTGTTCGTGGTCGGGCCGGACGGCAAGGGCGAGCTGTTGAAAAAGGTGCCGGAGCCGCCGTGGTGGCAGCAAGCGGGTCATATTCTTCGCTTCGCGAACGGAACAACATTATCGGGCTTCGGCCCCCCAATCCAGATAATTCGGTGCGTGTAGTCTCGACTGCCGCACATCCGGCAGTGCCGCTTCGTGGTCCGGTGCCATAGGTCAGGAGCAACGTTGGCTTTGTGGCCACAGCAGTTACACCACACGGCGATCACCTGGTGGCCAACGGGGGGAGGGGTGTCCATACTGCGCAGCATGAGACGCTCGAGAAGCCGCCGTCCATGAAGGCCCATGCGCATCGGTGTACTGTATGAGTCGATGTGAACCCAATTCGTCATCCGCATTCAGGCTGCCGCTGAGCAGTATGGGATGACTGCCAAGCGCTTCCCGGGATTCCGGGCGAGTGGGCGTGTTCTGCAGACACGGTAGATTTCAATCTTGTTCTCGATTGGCGGCACGGCGACGGGCTGGATGATGCGCCAGGGGCTGGTGCCGTCCAGCGGTTCTTCGGAGTACCCACTGATGAACGGGACAAATCTGATCAGTCAGCCGCGGGGAATGATCGCGTTGTATAAACTATGGGCGCAATTGAATGCGTCCCTCCGAAGTTGCCTCCTGAATCGCTATCGCGATGTGTGGGCAAAAGCCCTGCTTGTGCTTTGCGAGCATCCTCTGAAAATAGATGCAGCCGCAGTGCCATAGTCGATCCCCGTTCGCGTGATAGCAGCGCACGTCTTGCCCTTCGATCGCGAAGCGCAGTACCTGGGTGGCATGCATGAATCAAATTCCTCAAAGAGGCAATCTGCCGTGGTTCGTCGCGGCTATTCAGATAGCCGGGGCGGTGGGTGGCCGATGCGATCTCGGGGGCGTTGAAGGGGGTTCGCCGTCGATCTCGCGATCAGTATTTCGCTGGTCAGGAGCTGGATGCCCTCAACATCAATCAGGGAGAGTTCTTGAGTCTCCTCCTGGTTCGCCGCTCGAAGCATCGCTCGCCAGAATGCGGGGTGGTCGGCCCACCGGGGCCGAAGATGGGGATGTGCGTGATGGGCGATCGGGTCGATCGCAGTCACCGGTAGGTTCACGAAAAGCTCGACGAGCGTTTCATCGAATCCCATCAAGATGCGGGCCGATCGAGGGTCGGCGCAGACGGCTCGCCAGGCGGCAATGAGGGTTGCGCGGGTGAGAGGGAGCGCTGCCGATCGGGGAAAGGCGGGAATGAGAGGGGGCTTGCGGATCTGCCGTTCGGGATGGTGAACGATTGTCTGCCACCAGCGCGCGTTGTGAAATTCGAGATCAAGGAGCAGGAAGGGTCGGGCGGCGGCGCGATGACGGCTCGCCGGGGTACTCGCGAGGAGTTCGTGGCGCACGGAGCCGATGAGCGAGAGGGGAGGCTCTGTTCGATGGCGGGCCGCGTGCGCAAGGTGATCAATGCCGCGGCGGTTGAGCTCGTGCAGCGTCGGGAGCGAGAAGACGGCTGAAGGAGTCATTGCGGGTGCCGTTCGATCAGCTCTGGGTCCTGAGATATGTAGCACAATTGACAGATGGTGTAAAAAGTATTACACGACTCGCTGGACGTGCCCTTCAGGGCAGTGGTGGACTCGTTCTGTGCCGGGGATCGGCGTCGTGTTCATGGGCGTTGAATTCAAATGAGCGATGCGCTGAAACATGCGGTACGGACGGCGCTCCTGCGGCTTCTCGAGCCGCTGGTGCGGTTGATGCTCGATGCGGGCGTGGGGGTCGGGGAATTCGTCACGCTCCTCAAAGTGGCCTATGTGAAGGCGGCGGCACAGGAGGGTCGTGCGGTCACCGGGCATGTCCGGCCGAACATTTCCCGCATTGCCGTCGTCTCGGGACTGACCCGAGTCGAGGTGGCGGCCATTCTTGCCAGGGGTGAGGCGCAATCACCGCCCAGCGAGCGGGGGCGCCAGCGGGCCGAACGGGTCCTATCGGGCTGGTGGGCGGATCCGGAGTTCCTGACTGCCCAGGGTGAGCCCGAGGTGTTGCGACTGAAGGGCGCGCGGCGCTCCTTCGCGGCACTTTGCGATCGCTACAGCGGGGAGCAGCGCACGGCACCCGTTTTGGACGAGCTGTTGCGCGTTGGCGCGGTGCGGCAGCTGCCAGATGGGCGGTTGCAGGCCCTGAGGCGTACCTGTGTGCAGGTGAGATGGGACCCGGCCGGCGTGGAGGCCGTGGGTGAGCAGTTGTGTGATCACTGCACGACGCTCCTGGAGAATCTTCGCCATCCCACCCGGGCGCGTTTTGCCCGCCAGGTCGTCAACGCGCACCTTGATCTGCGGCATGCGCCGATGGTGATCCGCGAGATTGAGCGCTCGCTGCAGGCGAGAACGGACGCGTTGCACGAAACTTTGAATGACCCTGCGCATACCGCGCCTGCGGGCGCTCCGGCGATGCGTCTCGGGGTCGGAGTGTATGTCTTCGAAGAATCGCCCCCGGAAGCGGGCGTCTCTCGCGAGAACGAATCGGTGGCTCACGCTAAGAAGCAAGGACCTCCTCGACGGAGGCGACGGACGTGATTCGGGAGAGATAACAACTCAAAGCGAGGACGTATGGAACCAGGACGTGGATGGACCTTCTGGGGTGTCCGGGCCAGC
>JAPTUI010000307.1 GCA_028067895.1 Pseudomonadota bacterium
GATTTCAATCGGTGCGCCCCTGCACGAAGGGCACACCGACGAGTCGACACCATCAAAACGGCCTTCGAAGCACCTCGAACACCGACTTGAAACTTATTTGCTGGCAGCCTGCTCCCATAGCTTCGGCGTAGGCTGCGGCGAGTTGTGGTCCAAGTCGGTTCAGGTCGCAATCCCACAATGGGTGCGTGATGATCTCCGCCCGGCTGCCCCGCCGCCCTGCCTGCAGACCAGCGAATGTAACCTGCTGCCACCCGGGCAGGGCGGCGAAATAGGGTGCTGCGGCAGTTGCGTCAACCCCTTGCCAGTAGGGTACCGTAAAGTCGATGGGAACCGACGGGTCCAGGGCAAGCCGCGCGAGATCGAGCCCCAAACGCCAGTCGAGAATGTTGTGGTAGGCGAGGTTGGTGAAGTCCCGCAAGCAGTCTGGGCATGACGTGGTGCAGGCGTTCGGCCCGGAGCCGCCATGCTGCGGGCCCACGAGAAAAGCATAAAAGGTTGGGCTGGAATGACCAACCATGTATTTGAGAAGTTCTTCCGTTTCACCGGGCTGGCCCAATAGCGAAGCATAACCCGCACCGTTCTCCAGGCTATCGGAGATGAAAATCTGCCCGATTATGTTGCCAGCCCCGCTCCGGATAACGCGCAAACCAACATTGAGTTCGCGCTCAGCCACATCAAGCCTGTCTGCGGCGGCACGGCGGGCTAAAAAGCCGAACGAGTATAACGCCGCGCGAACCCCAAGGCCTTCATCTCTTGCCGGCGATGTCCGGATTCCGGCAGGCCAGTTCACGATACCAAGGACCATCACGTCTGTAGTCTTCACAGACGCCAACGCTCGTGAATCGACGCCAACATTGGTATCTATCGAGGGGTTGTTGATACCGATGTTCTCAAGCGCGTCGCGAGTCACCCACGTCTCGCCTTGATTCAGTTTCTCGAAGCCGAACAGGCGTCCCTCGTTGTCATTGATGCCGTAGACCGTCTCCTGATCCGCCCAGACTTCGAAGTTCCTCCGACGGTTGGGGAATAGCGGCGTAACTCCCATCTTGGGTCGCGACGCCCGGGGCGTCCACTCGAAGGTCCCATCAAAGTCTCTACTACCATGACCTCCGTACCACGTTCGAAAGCCGGCTGGCTGTGAAAGATTTGTTACTCTATATCCTGGCTCCTGGGCAGGTGTGGCGCCACACACAGGGCACGCCGGCGCTGGGGGTTGGTTGCCGTCAACGGCTTGACATACGGCGCAGATTCCGACGGAGAGCGGCGGTCCCAGCGGATACGGCATCTGCTCCGGTCTACCGCCGTGTGGACGGTAATCTACGATGCCGACCGAGGTATGTATCAAGCCATCCTTCACGGTCTCAGACCCAGGTGCGAACTGACTAATTGCGATGTCCAGATCCCGGTCAACCACGTCATCTGGCGGCCAAGGGTAGGCGAGCATAGGTTTATCGTGGTAGAGGTATCGTGTCCGTGTCGGAAAGCCGAACATCGGCAGTATCCCGGCATTGGCAAGTCGCTCACTAAGAGCATCCTGCGGGTAGCGGGGGTCCGTCGAAGTCGCAGTAACGTCCTGGACCAGATGTTGCGTACAGTAGTTGATCAACTCCTGTCGCCTTGCCTGCAACACTGCATCGCTGGATTCCAAGAGGACATCGGTGATGCGACCGACCTCGGCAACATTCTGCTGCAACCATAAGTCGACGAGTTGCGCCGTCGTGGCGCCCTGAGGACTCCCAGTTGGAGGCTGAGGCGGAGGCTGATTCCACGCTACGGCGGCACCAAATTCACCGTGAACGCTGTCACCGCCCGTGCTGGAGAACAGATTGAGCTCCGCAAATGCTTGACGGAGCATCTCTTTCGCAAGCACACGTTTGATGATGCCCTCGCGGCGCATGTCAACGTACGGTTGTGGTGGCGGATCCGAGGTGATGCGTTGGGGCCGCTGGAAATAATAATCGTCGTGGCTGCGTCCCCGACAGAGCGTCAGCGCCACCGATACACCAGAGCCGCGGCGCCCAGCCCGCCCCACCCTTTGCTGGTAGTTGAAGCGCATCGGCGGCATGTTCGCCATCATCACAGCAGAGAGAGTGCCGATGTCTACACCCACCTCCATCGTGGTCGTGACGCTTAGCAGGTCCACAGGATCAACAAGCGGGTTCTCTTGTGGCGAGGGTAAGCAGATATTTTGGAACAGGCGCTGCCGGCGCCGCGCATCTGACTTGTTAGTCTGGCCGGTTAGTTCCTCACAGTTCAGGCGGAAAATCGCTCCAGCATTATTAGCAAGATACGAGTAGTAATCGGGTGAGAGCTGGGCATCCGCGGTCGGCTTTGCCGGACCCAGCGGAGAAAGACAGTGAGCGCAAACACCACCCGATGGGTTCATGTGAATGCGGCGGCATTGGGTGCACTCAAAAAAGCTGTTCGACGGTCTCGCCATGTGCAGGGCCCGAACAGTCAAGTAATAGTGGATTGCGTCGAGTACGCCCGCCGCGACGAGGAAACCAATGACATCGTTCCTGTATGTGTTCGGGTCCAGACCCGCCTGCTGGGCTACGGCTGCGAGGTAGGCTGCCACGTAGCCGGGTGGCGTGTTCATCAAATAGGGGGAATGCGTAGATAGCCGTTTACGTGTCCCCAAGAGGAAGATCACGCCGTCCGCTCCCTCCTGGACCAACTGGGATGGCGGGGGCGTTGCCAATCGATCAACTGTTGGCAATGCCAGGAGGAGAGACTCGATGCTCCGCCGGCCTGAAGCGAAGATGATGTCCATCAACTCGATGAGCGATCTGTCTTGTAGCCGATTCAAATGGTCCTGTTCGGCCGGGGTGAGTTGGCCCGATGACTTTGTTCTCGGTGCCACGCCATTCGGCCAGAGGTAAAGGTCCCTCCAACTACCCTGGCGATCTTGCGGGTTTGTCCACAACACGTTTTGCTTATAGCCTGCCGGGTTCATCCCCACAGCAAGCATGCGGCCCACAACGTCGGCCTCGATTTGCGTCAGCGGGAAAGGGCCTGCTGCCGCTCGCTGGAGAATCTGTTCAGCGGCTTGCTGGTTTGAGAATCCGGGATAAGCGGCGGCTGGAAGCGAAGCCGTGGCAGGGTTTAGACCCATCGCGAGCGCGGTGGAGTCGGCGGGAAGTGCGGTCGCGAAAGCGTCGGCCACAGCTTGATCGGCTGGCGAAAGCTTCTGCCCCTGGCACTGCCGGGCGAAGGCCTGGGCCCCCGCTCCTTGGTGGGAGATGGAAGTCACTAGTGCCTGCCGGAGCGCATCGCGGTAGTGCGAGAACCTCATTCCGGCAGACAGCTTCGCTGCGTCTTGCCGGCTGTCGGAAAACACAACGAGCTTGCGGTCGCTTGACAGACGAGGCCGGGCTAGATCTCTAAGAAGCGTGTCGGAAAGCACCTGAGCGATCTTCTGGAAGCCAGTTCTCTGAGTGCGAATCGGGGAACGAACAACGTCACGCCGGCGCCAATCTGCGTCGCACCGGGGACAAATAGCCGGATAGGCTTCACGCCCCGCCGGCGAATCGGGTGGATTGCCTC
>JAPTUI010000364.1 GCA_028067895.1 Pseudomonadota bacterium
ACGTACCAGGTCGGCGAGAACGAATCGATCTCGTAGGTCAGGTCGAACGGGCCGATGTGGGGGAATTGGATGCCGAGGGAGAGGTCGGGCTTGCCGAGCAGGTAGTTCTTGCCGTCGGCGGTGTCGTTGCCGGCGTACTCGACGTAGACGGCGAACGGCACTCGGCCGGGGAAGATGAATTCACTGCTGACAGAGGCCTCCTGCTTGCCCACCACGTGCGTGCCGGCGTTGAAGCCGCTGGTCTGCGCTTTACTGGGGTTGAAAAACGCCTGCATGACGTTGCCGAAGGACTCTCCGCCGGCCGCGCCGCCGCCCCAGATCAGTAGGCGCTGGAACGACAGCCCCCAGCCGCTCACCGGCTCGATGCTCAGTCTGAACCCGCCCATCTTCGGATGGCCTCGGGTCAAGGTGCCGTTTGGCAACTGGATGCGGCTCGACTGCGACATCTGCGCCACGAAGATCTCGTACTGCAGGCCGAGGCGCGTCAGGGGCTGGTAGTTCGACAGCGTGATCGAGGGCATGGTGGGCGCCTCGGTGCTGATCAGCATGGAGCTGTCGGTGAGCGGCGACCACCAATGATCGCGATAGCCGATGTCGAGCTGTGCCCAGTCGAACCCGAGGCTGAGCATGGACCCGGTGGGCGTGACGCGCCCCTGATACACCTCTCCGCCGAGATTGAGCAGGATGTGCGAGTTCGGCTGCAGGTATCCGGCTGCGGCCGCCTGGAAGGCGCTTTGGGCCTTCTCGCCGTGCGCGTTCGGCAGCGTGATGTTGGAGCGCCCGCCCGTCACGCCGGCCGAAATGCTGGCGAACTCCACGCCGTTGGAGTGCATGTAGCGGCGCAGGTAATGCCGCACCCGCTTACAGAGGGGGCGATCGACGCGGCAGGCCTTGGGGAGTGCCTCTTGCACCAGCGCGGCGGGGATGGGTCGGGCGAGCACCGGCTCGTCGCCGAGGATCAGAACCCGTTCGACCGCGTTCTGCATCGCCGGATCGAGGTTCAGCGGCAGGTAAGGGGTGACGCCGCGTGCAAAGACGCTCGGGGCGAGGGCGAGGACGCTCAGGAGCAGCAGCCCCCGGGGCAGGATTCTTCGAGTCATTCCGTTCTCGTGTGGCTATTTGCATCCGCAAGCCGCGCAAAGTAGCCAGCGCGAGGACAAAGATCAATGGCGCGGCGATCCGTTACGCCGCGCTCATCGAGCCGCGGCCATTTGCGGCGTCCACCCACACCACTTCGGTCAAGATCGTCCCGTCGGGATGCAGCTCAAGCGTGCGATAGGCGGCCGGCCGCGGGTCGAGCTCGAATGCCTCGGCGAGCGGCTTGAATTGCGCGCAGGTCGAGGGCGTACCGAGCAGCCGCACACCGTTGCGCAGCCCGTCGTAGCTCTGGTGCACGTGTCCCCAGAGAATGCCGCGCACGTTCGGGTGACGGTCGATGACGGCGAAGAAGGCCTCGGCGTTGGCGAGACCCACCTGATCGAGCCAGCGGCTGTGCATCGGCACCGGATGATGATGCAGGCACACCAGCGCCGGGCGCTCCTGCGCCTGGGCGAGCGCCGCATCGAGGGCGACCAAGCTGCTGTGGCGTAACTCGCCCTGGGCCGCGCCGGGCGCCACGCTGTCGAGGAGGAGGATGCGCCAGCGGCCAAGCTCGAGGTGTCCGCCGGTCAGAAACGGTGCCTCGGCGAGCGCTTCACGCAGCTGCGTTGGGTCGTCGTGGTTGCCCGGCAGGCACAGCACCGGCAACTGCAGCGCGCCGAACAGCCGGCGAAAATGGGCATAACCGCCGGGGTCATCCTGCACGATGTCGCCGGTGACCAGCAGCGCATCCGGCGGCCACGGGCCGAGCTGCGCGTGGGCGAGCGCCCGGCGGGCCGAGGGCAGCGTCGGCACTCCGCGCAGCGCACCGTCCTCACGGGCGTACAGATGCAGGTCGGTGAACTGGATGAGACGTACGCTGCTCATGTGCGCGCAGCGTAACAAAGTCGCCTTAACCCGCAGTGAACTGGGTCGCGCTGCGCGCTGCGCTCGTGTGACGCGCCGCGCTCGGCGGGCGGCTGCCCGGGACTATTGTGAAAACTGGCAGGCATCAGCCGGTGCCGGCGCGGACATTGAGCATTGCGCTGGGCTGCGGGACAATGCCCGCCCCTTTTCCCCGGATGTCGTGCGGTGGCGGCGGCTGCGTGGGCGGGTGCGATCGGGCCGAGCGCCGCCTGAGAAGGAGCCGATGAGCATACCTCGAGAGCTCTCGAACGCTGCGCAGAGCGATCGCCTGCGAACGGTGCCGTCCGGCGTGAACGCTCACGGCGCGGCGTGCGGCCCGGCCGATTAGCGCGGATCGCGCCGGTGCGCCAGACTGAGGGACTGTATAAAATACAGGGGTATCCATTGGGCTCCACAATGGGCCATCCCGGGCGATGGACGAGGTCCGCGAGCCGGTTGCTGGCACCCGAGGGCCCGGCCACGTGGAGCCCGTTCCTTGAGTGGTTCCACGATGATGCGGCATGCGCCCATCGCGGCACGAGCTCCGGCGGACGAGTGCGAACCGACCCGAGAGCCTGCGCGGCGCGGATCCTCCCCGCGGCTCGTCATGGTGCGACGGCGCATCAGGGCGGGACGACGACGCGAAGCGGGGAGTCGCTGCGGTCCGGCGGCGTGCTCGAGCAGCCGAACGAGGCGTGGCGGCGGCTGGCGGTCGAGGCCGGCGCTACGCTATCGTGGCGGCGCGCTGTCGGGTCCGAGGACCGGCGGATCGGGTGCGGCGACTTCGGTGTTCCGGACCGGAGTCAGGGGCGCTGCGCGCACAGTGGATTGACCGCCGAGCGCGAGGTCGGCGAGCGGCTTGAAACGGCAATTTGATCTTACGTGAAGGGGTTACGGCTCATGGCAATCAAGGTGGGAATCAACGGCTACGGCCGCATCGGACGCAACGTGCTGCGCGCCCTGTTCGAGGGCAAGCGTGCCAGCGAACTGCAGATCGTCGCAATCAACGACCTCGGCGACGCCAAGACAAATGCGCACCTGACGCAGTACGACACGGTGCACGGCCGCTTTCCGGGCGAAGTGAAGGTCGATGGCGACTCGCTGTCGGTCAACGGTCAGCGCATCCGCGTGCTCGCCGAGCGCGACCCGGCCAAGCTTCCCTGGGGTACGCTCGGGGTGGATTTCGTGCTCGAGTGCACCGGACTGTTCACGAGCAAGGCGAAGGCCTCGGCGCACCTCACCGGCGGGGCAAAAAAGGTCCTGATTTCCGCTCCGGGCGGGGATGATGTCGATGCGACCGTGGTTTACGGCGTCAATCACGGCGTGCTTTCGCGCAAGCATACCGTGGTCTCCAATGCCTCGTGCACCACCAACTGTCTGGCGCCCGTCGCCAAGGTGCTCCACGACACGGTCGGGATCGCCGCGGGGCTCATGACCACCGTGCACTCTTACACCAACGATCAGGTGCTCACCGACGTCTACCACAAGGATCTGCGCCGCGCCCGCTCGGCGACCCAGTCGCAGATCCCGACCAAGACCGGCGCGGCCGCGGCCCTGGGCCTG
>JAPTUI010000187.1 GCA_028067895.1 Pseudomonadota bacterium
CCGCACGATACGCGGCCGCAGCGGGAGCGCTGCGCCCTCTCGCCCGGCTGATCGGCTTCACGCTGAGGTGGTAACTCGCCACGTGGGTCCGCCTTACTCGCTCAACATACAGAACTCGCCGTCTGATCCGGCCGTCCGCGTCGCGCGGACGGCCCGGTACCGGAACGAAGCCGGCGCGCCCGATGCCGGCACCACCTGCAAACCCGAGTCTTCGAGGGTTTGCATAAGTGCGCCTTTCGCACCCAGGCACCGGAAGAGTAGGCTACGCCCAGCCGTGCTCCTGCGCCAGAGACTCGCGACTCTTTGGCGGTCAGAGCATCCGTAAGGACAGATCGCCACCAGCCGAACCCGCCAGAGCGCGCTGGAATCGCGCCTGGCGCCACGCGGAGGGACAGACCATGCCGAAGCTTGACGAGCAGATCGACGCCCTCGAGACGCGCCTGAAGCAGCTCAAGGCGCAGCAGCAGCGCATCGACGCCCGGCGCCGCTCCATCGAGGTCCGACGGACTCGCAAGGACGAGACGCGACGGAAGATCCTGGTCGGCGCCATCGTGCTGGCGAAGGTGCAAGCCGGTGAGATCGACGAGAAGCGCTTTCGCCAATGGGTGGACGAGGCGCTCAGCCGGCCCGAGGATCGGGCGCTGTTCGAACTGCCGTGACGACCCCGGTTGCCCGGGCCGTGAACCCCTCCCTGGATGGCAGGACCTCTAAGTCACAGCGCCTCGCGACACCCGGTCTCAATCCCTCAGGATCGCGGCCCCACGGGCATCTCGCGCTTGAGATATTGATCAAACAGCGGCACGGTGAAGGCGGTCTCGCCATGCGCGGGACTGAACGCCATGCCCTTCTTGATGAGGCCGGAGCGGATGGGCGCGGCCGACTCGACCTTCATCTTGAGTGCCTTGGCGACATCTCCCGAGCGATGCGGGCCAGGCCCGAGCTCGGCCATCGCCCGGAGGTAACGCTGCTCCGCGGGCGTCAGACGATCCAGTCGCACCTGGAAGAACCCGGCGTCCAGGTCCGCCACGACGATGTCATGCGCGCCCTGAACATCGTCCAGCGAGATGGGCGAACCGGCGGCGTAATTCCAGGCGTGCTTGCCCCACTCCTGCAGGAAGTAGGGATAGCACTGCGTCTGCTCCAAAATGGCATCGAGTGCTTCGGGCGCGAACGCCACCTGTTGCCGGCGGGCGGGCTCGCAGAGCGCGGCCCGCGCAGCCGGAGCGGCCAGGGCACCGATGGGCCTGAAATCAAACAGCCGCTCCGCGTAGGACTTCGCCTCGCCCAGCTGCCCATACAGCAGCGGCAAACCCGCGCCGACGAGGGTGATGGGCAACTGCAGCTGGCTGCATCGGTGGAGCGCCGTGATCAGCCCCTGTAGCTCCCCTTCCGCGACGTACTGCAATTCATCGATGAAAAGGGCAACGGCTGTCTTCGCCCCTCGGGCCGCCTCCCCGACGGTCTGAAACAGACTCGTGAGATCGGCAGACAGATCGCCACTGTCCGCTACGCCGGGTTCCACGCCCAGATCCACCCCGAACTCGATGTCGTGATATTTGAGCTTGGCGGCCTGCACAAATCCCCCGAGCGCCCGAAGGGAGCGCTTGGCGAGATCCGCGCCCTGCGCCACCCGGTCGAGCTTCAGCAGTCCCATCCGCAGGAACGGAGCGAGCAGCGCCGGCAGCGAGCGTTGCTCGGACGCCTCGAGCAGCACCGTGACCAATCCCGCCGCCATGGCATCGTTGTGCAGCCGGTTGAGCAGCACAGTCTTGCCGACCCCGCGCAGACCGACCAGCATCAGGCTCTTGGCATGAAGGCCGTTGCGGATGCGGTCCAAGGCAATGGAGGCCTCCTCGATGACCGCATCTCGGCCGGCGAGCTCCGGAGGAGGAGCGCCGGCACCGGGGGCGTAGGGATTTCGTCGAGGATCCATGGTGAGGGGCTTGCGGATTTATCGGGAGTTTTGGAATCTTATCGAAAGTCATTAAGCTCGCAAAGATCCTTCAAATTCCGAGGCGCCGAGCGTGGCCGAGATGACCCCCATCTTGTGATGATCGGGCCCGAGTAAATTTAATGGCGTTAATGAGCGATGCAGTAACGCCAGTAAATCTACTAAAAAACCTCATCCAGCCCGCCTACGTCGAGGGACGCGTCGATGGGCAATGACCTTGCCGCCCTGTGGCAGCTCGTCGCTGATCCGCGCGACGCCGGGAGCAGGACAGGCCTGAGCGTAGATCACGGCTAGTGCGATCTTGTCCGCATCGAGCGAGGGATACGCGGCGAGGATCCGGTCCAGGGGAAAACCTGCGGCGACGGAGGCCGCAACATCATGGACAGGAACACGGGTACCGGGTAGCACGGGCGCTCCTCGGAGGATTTCGGGGTCGGACACCACGGCGTCCTGGGCATTTCTATTCATCGTTCCCTCTCTCCCCCGCCATTGTGTTACTCGTTCCGAAGAGGATATTTACAGGGAACTACAGGAAGATACAGGAGGCCGCGTAACCTATTGAGGTAAAACGGTTTTTTGGAATATCACGGAAGAGATGCGACGCTTGGGCGGAAGAGATGCGAGGGCTGCGCGGCAGAGATGCGACGCCGCAGCGGAAGAGATGCAACGGGTGATGGTGAAGTGCCGTGATAAGAGCTTGGTAAATCAACGGCTTATCTCGAAAGCGGAAGAGATGTAACGCCCTGCTATGCCGCGGAAATTTCCTCTGATTTTCCCGAGGCTTAGCCTCAAACCCATGCCGAAAGGCTCGGAATTGCGGAAGAGTTGTCACGGCGGGGCTAAAGAGACGGAACGCGGGAACCGCGTTTGAAATCCATCCGCGAGCATCAGCCCTGGGTCAGGGCATCCCGGGGCACATGCGGACGGGACGGCAGCAGCGTGATGCCGGTGGCGGTAAGTTTCAGCTTCGCTTCCGGATAGGCCACCTGCACGCGCTTGAGCGACTCCGCGAAGTACGCGCGGAACTTGCGCAGCAGGGTGTAGCTGTGTCCGAACTGACCCGACAACTGCTCCCATGTGACTGAGCTCGGCCGCGAAAGATGAAACAGCCGATGCACCAGCCAGGCATAGACATCGAGGTCCATGGGGCTCTTGCGCAGCTGACGGATGGCGCGGGTGGAGAGCGGCGCCGAGCGCTCGAGGATCGAATCGTAGAGCACCGGCGAGAGCACCAGACTGCTCCCCCGCCCTACCCCCGTGGTCCCGTCCCACCACAGCCGCGCCTCCTCCACGAACAGTGCCTGGCGGATGTGCAGGCCCGTGCGGCCGCCGGCGTCGCGGATGTTCTCATCGACCGAGATCGCGCAGTGCACCAGCCGCAGCAGCTGGTTGGCATAGACCTGGAGCGAGCCGCGCTCACCGCGGGTAATGGGCACATCCAGCCGGCCCAGGAACTCGTGCAGCGTGGTCCCGAGATGGATCTCCGGGGAGTGCGCGCGGATGGCCTCGGACGCGCAGTACATGGTGAGCAATCGCGCCGGCACCCCATACGGCAGGCCGGTATCGGGCCGGGCCGTGGACAG
>JAPTUI010000399.1 GCA_028067895.1 Pseudomonadota bacterium
CATCGCGGTGAAGGCGAAATACGGGTTGGCGGTGGAGTCCGGGAAGCGCACCTCGATGCGGCGCGCCTTCGGGTTCGACACCCACGGAATGCGGATCGAGGCCGAGCGGTTGCGCGCCGAGTAGGCGAGCATGACCGGCGCCTCGAACCCAGGAACCAGGCGCTTGTAGCTGTTGGTGCCGGCGTTGGTGAAGGCGTTGAGCGCCTTGGCGTGCTTGATGATGCCGCCGATGTAGTACAGCGCGAGCTCCGAGAGGCCGCCGTACTTGTCGCCGGCGAACAGCGCCTTGCCGTCCTTCTGCAGCGACTGGTGCACGTGCATGCCGCTGCCGTTGTCCCCGACGAGCGGCTTCGGCATGAAGGTGGCGGTCTTGCCGTAGCGCTGCGCGACGTTGAGCACCGCGTACTTCAGCAGCTGCACTTGGTCGGCCTTCTGCACGAGCGTCCCGGCGCCGATTCCGAGCTCACCCTGACCGCCGGTGGCCACCTCGTGGTGGTGCACTTCGACTTTCAGGCCGAGTTCCTCGCAGGCCAGACACATCGCCGAGCGGATGTCCTGAAAGGCGTCGACCGGCGGCACCGGAAAATACCCGCCCTTGACTCCCGGCCGGTGGCCGGTGTTGCCTTCGGGAAACTCGCTGCCGGAACTCCAGGCGCCCTGTACCGAGTCGATGGAGTAGAAGCAGCCGCGCATCTCGTTGCCGAAGCGCACGCTGTCGAAAATGAAGAACTCGTTCTCCGGCCCGAAGGTCGCCATGTCGGCGATGCCAGTGGATTTCAGGTACGCCTCGGCACGCTTGGCGAGGGAGCGCGGATCGCGCTCGTACCCCTGCATCGTGGCGGGCTCGATGACGTCGCAGCGCAGATTGACCGTGTTTTCCTCGAAGAACGGATCGAGCACGGCGGTGGCGGCCTCGGGCATCAGGATCATGTCGGATTCGTTGATGCCCTTCCAACCGGCGATCGAGGAGCCGTCGAACATCTTGCCGTCGCGGAACAGGTCCTCATCGACCAGACGCGCCGGAATGGTCACGTGCTGTTCCTTGCCGCGGGTATCGGTGAAACGCAGATCCGCGAACTTGACGTCTTTGTCCTGGATCAGCTTCAGTACATCGCTCGGTGTCATATCGCCTCCGAAGGAATTAGGGTAGCCCGCCGCATCGGGACCGCCCGAGCCGCCGCGGGGCGGAGCACCTCAGCAGTGCAGGTGCCGTGCCAGTGCCCTGCCCTCGATAAATCAAGGCGTTGCATTCGGGCACCGCGAGAGCTGCACCAAAATAGTGCGGCTACTCGAATCATAGCACCGTTGTGGTGCAGGCCAGCGCCCCGCGCCCACCTGAGGCTCGTGTCGCCCCGTCCCTCGGCCCCGTTTTGGTGCAAGATCCGCCCGCACGCGACGCTTGGTTATACTCGGCGGCTGTTTTGCTGCCCCCGGCCACGTCATGAAAATCCCGTCCGCACCCCGCACCTTCCAGGCGCTCATCTTCGCGCTGCAGCGCTACTGGTCCGAGCGCGGCTGCGTCGTGCTGCAGCCGTATGACATGGAGGTCGGTGCCGGTACCTTTCACACCGCAACCTTCCTGCGCTCGATCGGTCCGGAGCCCTGGAGCGCCGCCTATGCGCAGCCCTCGCGGCGGCCGACCGACGGGCGGTACGGGGACAACCCATTCCGCCTGCAGCATTACTACCAGTTTCAAGTGATCATCAAGCCGTCCCCGGCGGACCTGATCGATCAGTATCTCGGCAGCCTCGCGGCGCTCGGACTCGATCCGCTGGTGCACGACGTGCGCTTCGTGGAGGACAACTGGGAGTCCCCGAGTCTGGGGGCCTGGGGGCTCGGCTGGGAGGTGTGGCTGAACGGGATGGAGATCACCCAATTCACCTACTTCCAGCAGGTGGGGGGGCTCGATTGCCGGCCGGTCACCGGCGAGATCACCTACGGGCTGGAGCGCCTGGCGATGTACCTGCAGGGCGTGGAGAGTCTCTACGACATCGTGTGGACGGAGGGTGCGCGCGGCCGGGTGACGTACGGCGATGTGTTCCATCAGAACGAGGTCGAACAGTCGCGTTACAACTTCGAGCGTGCCGACGTCGGCACGCTGTTGCGGCATTTCGAGGATCACGAGCGAGCCTGTCAGGCGCTGCTCGCCGAGGGTCTGCCGCTGCCGGCGTACGAGCAGGTGCTCAAGGCCTCGCATACCTTCAATCTGCTCGATGCCCGCCGGGCGATCTCGGTGACCGAGCGGCAGCGTTACATTCTGCGCATGCGTGCGCTGGCGAGCGCGGTGGCGCGGGCGTACTACGAACGGCGCGAAGCGCTGGGCTTCCCGCTGCTCGCGCGTGCGGCGGCCGGAGCAGTGGCATGAGCGTGCAGAGGCGGGACTTCCTGGTCGAAATCGGCACCGAGGAGCTGCCGCCGAAGGCGCTGCGGCAGCTCGAACAGGCGTTCGCGGCGGGCATCGAGTCCGGCCTGGTCAAAGCCGCACTCGCCCACGGCGCGGTGCGCTCCTTCGCCACGCCGCGGCGGCTCGCGGTGCGGGTGCAGCGCCTCGCGCAGCGTCAGAACGAGCAGCGCATCGAGCGGCGCGGACCTCCGGCGAGCGCGGCATTCGACGCGGCCGGCGCGCCGACGCGCGCCGCAGAAGCGTTCGCCGCCAGTTGCGGCGTTGCCATCGAGGCGCTCGAACGGCGCAGCGAGCCGAAGGGCGAATTCATGTACTACACCGGCATTCGGGCCGGTGCCGCCGCCCTCGAGCTGCTGCCGGGCATCGTGCAGAGCGCGCTCGATGGGCTGCCCATTCCACGCCGCATGCGCTGGGGCGCCGGCGAGGCGCAGTTCGTGCGCCCGGTGCACTGGGTGGTGATGCTCTACGGTCGGGAAATCGTGCCCGCGGTGCTGCTCGACACACCGGCCGGCGCCCTGACGCGCGGCCACCGCTTTCATGCGCCGAAGCCGATTCGACTCACGCGTCCGGGCGCGTACGAGCGCGTGCTCGCCGAGCGCGGCCGCGTGGTCGTCGATTTCGCAGCGCGCCGCGAGCAGATCCGCATGCAGGTCAGCGCGGCCGCCGAGGCCCTCGGCGGCCGGGCACTGATCGGCGAGGCGCTGCTCGAGGAGGTAACGGCATTGGTGGAATGGCCGGTGGCGCTCGCCGGGCACTTCGAACGGCGCTTCCTCGAGCTGCCGCGTGAGGTGCTGATCTCGACACTCGAGGATCACCAGCGCTATTTTCCGATCGAGGATCGCGACGGGGCGCTCCTACCGTGCTTCGTCACGGTCGCCAACATCGAGAGCCGCGACCCGGCGAAGGTGGTCGCGGGCAACGAGCGCGTGGTGCGCCCCCGGCTGGCCGACGCAGCGTTCTTCTGGGCGCAGGACCGCAAGACTCCACTCGCGGCGCGCATCGAGGCGACATCGGAGTTTTCCGGCTGCGAACCGCCTTCTCTTCCGCGCAAATTGAAAGCAATCGCAGGCGCATGCGCGCCGGCCGCTAACGGATGACACGGGTCGCCGGGC